>JBGSII010000218.1:0-3710 GCA_041742555.1 Ilumatobacteraceae bacterium | reverse complement strand
GCGGCGATGGCCGAGGTCGGCATCGACATCGCCGCCGAGCTGCCGCAACCGTGGACCGACGAGATCGCTCGCAGCGTCGACGTCATCGTCTCGATGGGCTGCGGTGATGCATGTCCGGTCTATCCGGGTAAGCGCTACGAGGACTGGGATCTGCCCGATCCGTCGGGCCAGCCGATCGACGTGGTGCGCGAGATCCGCGACGAGATCCGCAATCGGGTCGAGGGGTTGATCGAGTCACTCGACCTCGCGAGCGAGACCGCAGGCCAGTCGACGTGAGCACCCGAGTCGGCATCAACGGATTCGGACGGATCGGCCGCCTCGTCGTCCGGGCGCTGCGTGAGCAGCCGGGTCTCGAACTCGTCCACGTGAACGAGCCGTTCGCTGACGCGGCGACGGCGGCGCACCTGTTGGAGTTCGACACCGTCCACGGGCGATTCGGCGGCTCCGTCGGCGTTGGCGACCATCAGCTGGTGATCGACGACGCAGCAGTCGGCTTCTCGTCGATCGACTCGCCAGGCGACGTGCCCTGGCATGCCGCGGACGTCGACATGGTCCTGGAGTGCTCCGGGAAGTTCCGTACCAGCGAACTGCTCGCTCCGTATTTCGATCGCGGGGTGCGCAAAGTGGTCGTCGCAGCACCGGTGAAGAGCGAGGGCGTGCTGAACATCGTGATGGGGTGCAACGACGATCTCTACGACCCCGCCGTCCACCACGTCGTCACGGCCGCGTCGTGCACCACGAACTGCCTCGCGCCGGTCGTGAAGGTGTTGCACGAACAGATCGGCATCGAGCGGGGCGTGATCACCACGATTCACGACGCCACCAACACCCAGGTCGTCGTCGACGCCCCCCACAAGGATCTTCGCCGAGCCCGCTCCGCGCTCAACTCCTTGATCCCGACGTCGACCGGCTCCGCGACGGCGATCACGATGATCTACCCCGAGCTGACCGGCAAGCTGAACGGTGTCGCGATCCGGGTGCCCCTGCTCAACGCCTCACTCACCGACGCCGTGTTCACGATGGCTCGTGACGTCTCGGTCGAGGAGGTCAACGGGTTCCTGCGCGACGCCGCCGACGGCGACCTGAAGGGCATCTTGGGGTACGAGGACCGGCCACTGGTGTCGGCCGACTACACGAACGACACCCGGTCGGGCATCGTCGACGGTCCCTCGACGATGGTCGTCGACGGCCGCATGGTCAAGGTGCTGATCTGGTACGACAACGAGTACGGCTACGCGTTCCGTATGGCCGATCTCGCAGCCAAGGTCGCCGCCAGCCTCGATCCCCGAGCGTGAGAGACCAGACACAATGAAGCTGCGCAACTACGTCCTCGTGACCGCCGGCTACTGGGCCTTCACGCTCACCGACGGCGCACTGCGGATGCTCGTGCTGCTGTACTTCCACGAACTCGGTTACTCCCCCGTGGCGATCGCCTTCATGTTCCTCGCGTACGAGTTCATGGGGATCATCACCAACCTCATCGGTGGCTGGGTCGGGGCTCGCACCGGGCTGAACCGCACGCTCCTCGCCGGGCTCGGACTGCAGATCGTGGCGCTCGTCGGGCTCACCTTCCTCGACCCGAGCTGGGTCGAATGGGTCTCGGTCGTCTTCGTGATGGGTCTCCAGGCGCTCTCCGGCGTCGCCAAGGACCTGACCAAGATGAGCTCGAAGAGCGCGGTGAAGTACATCGCAGGCGACGGGGCGCTGTTCCGACTCGTCGCGATCCTCACCGGCTCGAAGAACGCGTTGAAGGGTGTCGGCTTCTTCCTCGGTGCCGTGTTGCTGTCGTGGATCGGCTACGACGCAGCACTCTGGGCGATGGCGGCGATGATCGCCGCGGTTCTGATCGTCATCAGCGTGATGCTCGACGAGGACATCGGGCGCGCCAAGAAGAAGCCCCCGTTGCGGTCGATCCTGTCGAAGTCGACGGCGATCAATCGACTCTCGGCGGCCCGCTTCTTCCTGTTCGGCTCGCGCGACATCTGGTTCGTGGTCGCGCTCCCGATCTTTCTCACCGACGTGTTCGGCTGGTCGTTCGAGCAGGTCGGCGGGTTCCTCGCCGCCTGGGTGATCGGCTACGGCATCGTGCAGTCGTTCGCACCGCGACTACTGCGTCGTTCGCTCGCCAGCGTCGACGCGGAGATCGGCGCGGCCCGCACCTGGGCGTTCATCCTCGGGATCGTCTCGGCTGCGATGGCCGTCGGGGTCGCTGCTGACATCGCGGTCACCGCGGTGGTGGTCGGCGGGTTGATGGTGTTCGGCGTGGTGTTCGCGATCAACTCGTCACTCCACTCGTATCTGATCCTCGCCTACTCCAAGGGCGACGATGTCTCACTGGACGTCGGCTTCTACTACTCGGCCAACGCAGCAGGACGGCTCGTCGGCACGCTGCTGTCCGGCGTGCTCTACCTCTGGGGTGGCCTCGAAGCAGCCCTGTGGGGATCGGCAGCGTTCGTCGCCATCACCTGGCTGTTGACACTGCGCCTGCCCGCCCTCGAGACGCCGTCAGGACCTCGTGAACATCGCGCGGACCCACTCGCCGCCCCGACCATGCCGGATACGATCCATCCATGAGCCCCCTCGACCTCTCGATCGTCGACGATCACACCTCCGAGCTCTGGGCCGGTCTCGTACCGGTGCTCTCGGACTACATCGCGATCCCGGCGCTCTCTCCCGGCTTCGACGTCGACTGGGCGACCAGCGGCCACCTGGACCGCGCCGTCGACCTCATCACGTCATGGTGCCGTGACCGGCCGATCCCCGAGATGACGGTGTCGGTCAACCGCATCGAGGGCCGCACCCCGGTGGTCGTGTGCGAGATCCCAGCCACGTTCGGCGCAGAAGACGTCGCGCCCGTGCTGCTCTACGGCCACCTCGACAAGCAACCGGAGATGGAGGGCTGGCGTGCCGACCTCGGTCCGTGGAAGCCGGTACTGGAGGGCGACCGGCTGTACGGGCGAGGCGGCGCGGACGATGGCTACTCGGCCTTCGCCGCACTCGGCGCCGTCGAAGCGGTCCGAGCCGCCGGTGGCGCGCACCCGCGCTGCGTGGTGCTGATCGAGGCCAGCGAGGAGTCGGGCAGTCCCGACCTCCCAGCACACGTCGAGGCACTCGCCGGTGTCATCGGGACACCTCAGCTCATCGTCTGTCTCGACTCCGGGGCCGCCGACTACGAGCATCTGTGGATCACGACGTCGCTGCGCGGTATGGCCGACGGCAACCTCACGGTCCGCGTCGTCGAGGAGGGTCTTCACTCGGGCGGCTACGGCGGCGTGGTCCCCGATGGCTTCCGGGTGCTGCGCCACCTGCTTGAGCGGATCGAGGACAGCGAGGACGGGCGAGTGCTGCTCCCCGAAGCGTGGACGGATGTACCACCCGAGACGCTTGCCGCTCTCGAGCGCGCTGCTGCACTGGTGGGTGCCGGGCGGGTGGCAGAGGTCCCGTGGTCGACGGGCGTCGGTCCGGTGACCGGCGACGACCCACTCGAAGCACTGCTCGCCACCACCTGGCGGCCTCAGCTCACCGTGGTCGGCCAGGACGGCCTCCCGGAGACCGCCCGTGCCGGGAACGTGCTCCGTCCCGAGACCACGCTCAAGCTCTCCCTGCGCCTGCCCCCGCTCGTCGATCCGGACGCGGTGCTCTCGGCGCTCGAGCGCACCCTCACCACGGGCGCGCCCTACGGCGCACAGGTCAGCTTCGGACGTGGAGGA
>JBGSII010000217.1:0-10788 GCA_041742555.1 Ilumatobacteraceae bacterium | reverse complement strand
AGTCCATCAGAACAGACTAGATCCCGATGTCTCATTTACGAAACGATCGTTCCGTGTTTGAGAGTCGGTGTCTCGTCGCGGTTCCCTGAAGCGCCCGACTTCGACGGTTATGCCCGTGAAAGTGTGGCGCGAGACTTGGGCCGTTATCGCACAGCAGCTTCAGGTTCGAAGCTGTGAGTATGGGCGGCGATATCGGGCGGTGGCGCCCTCAATCCAGTGTGGGCCGGTCGGGGGTTCGGCACAAGTCTGTCTCACCGATCATGGACACCGAGGGCGGTTCAGGAGATGCGGCCGAGCAACGTTGCCGACCAGGCCACGTAGCCGTCCGGTCCGTGCATGTCGCGGCCCTCGGCCAGGTCGGCCACCTCGGCGAGCATCAGCTTGGCACGTTCGACGTCTCCCCGGTCGACGAGTGCCCGAGCCCACTCGTAGCGATAGTGAGCGCCGTAGGGGACGGCCCGTGCCCGGTCCGCGAGGGCGATGGCGTCGCGGTAGTGGCCGTCGGCGACGTCGTGTCGGCCGAGGTGGTCGGCAAGGCAGGCGAGCGCGATGTTGTTGGCGTCGGAGATGCTCGTACCGGTGTAGTTCATGGTCCCGGCGAACGGGCCGAGCGTCGCGTAGATGAACTCGCACGTCTCGGCGTCGAGGTCGGCGTATGCGCGAGCCGGCCGAGACCGCACAGCGTGACCGGGTACTCGAGGTCGATCGGGACTCGGGCACAGCGGTCGGTGCCGCGATCCGGCGCTCAACGGACCCTGTTCAAGTCTGAGTCTCAGCGACAATCCGTCTGTTGAGCGAGGAGCCGATCTAGCTTGCGGCCCGCGTCGATCAGCGTCAGATCGCCGAGGCGGATCCGCTTGCGGCGGCTCGACGCCCCGGACACCAGCTCGACATCGCCCTTTGCCAGGTCAAACTCCTTGGCGACAAGGGCCAGAACTGCCTCATTGGCCCGGCCGCCGGTCGCTGGTGCGGCCACTCGGACCTTCAGAGCGTCGTCATGGCGGCCGACCACCGCTGTCGTTCGCGCACCGGGCTGCACGTGTACCGACAGAACCACTTGGCCCTTCCGCTCGCGCAACTCGGGGTGTCCAACCATTCGCTCTCCTCGTTGAACCTAGGCGGCGACGAACCGCTAATCTGCACTGGTGGTGGCCGCCTGTCGCGGAACTCTCGGCGTTGTCGCCCGACGACTCGAGACGGCATCGGCCGCATGTCGAGTGTCCGATCTCTCCGCGCTCACGGCGACGACCCTTGTCAGATTCGTTCGATGATTGTTGCGGTTGCCATTCCTCCACCGGTGCACATCGTGACGAGTCCGGTGGTCAGGTCGCGGCGTTCGAGTTCGTCGAGGAGCGTGCCGATCAGCATCGCACCGGTCGCGCCGATCGGGTGACCCAGCGCCATCGCTCCGCCGTTGACGTTCACCTTGCCCCAAGAGATTCCGGTGTCGCGAAGGAACTTGAGGACGACTGCTGCGAATGCTTCGTTGACTTCGAACAGGTCGATGTCACGGAGGGTCATGCCTGCGCGGTCTGCACACAGCTGGGCAGCGGGGCCGGGTGCGGTGAGCATGATGACGGGTTCGGCGCCGGCGACGGCGCCCATGGTGACCTTTGCTCGGGGGGTGAGGCCGTGCGCTTGCGCATAGTCCGGTGAGGTGACCAGGAGTGCGGCTGCGCCGTCGACGACGCCGGAGGAATTGCCGCCGTGATGAACGTGGTGGATCTCACCGACAGTCGGGTAGGCGGCGATAGCGGTCTGATCGATGGAGCGGTCGGTGCCTTTGGGGACGTGGGCGCCCATCGCAGCGAAGCGGGGTGTGAGCTTGTTGAGATCGGCGAGCGTGGTGCCCGAACGCGGGTGTTCGTCGTGGGCGAGGGCGAGGGTGCCATCGTCGTGGAGGATCGCGACGAGTGATCTGTCGAACCGACCTTCGGCAATCGCGACGGCGGCACGGGCCTGGCTGTCGACGGCGAGTTGGTCGAGCTCCTGGCGTTGGAATCCTTCGATGGTGGCGATCAGATCGGCGGAGATTCCCTGCGGGACGAGGTCGTACTGGGCTCGCAGGTGGGCGTTGTTGGCGGTGAACCCGTCGACGTGTAGAGGTGCGGTACGAGACATCGACTCCACGCCACCGGCGACAACGACGTCCTGGAACCCGGCGAGAATGCCCATCGCGGCGAAGTTCACGGCCTGTTGACCGGATCCGCAGAACCGGTTGAGCGTCACGCCCGGTGCTTGAACGGACCATCCGGCGTCGAGGGCTGCCATGCGGGCGATGTCCATCGCGTGGTCGCCGCTGCCAGCGGCGCAACCGATGACGACGTCGTCGACGTCACTGGTATCGAGGTCGTTACGTTCCTGAAGCGCGTTGAGTACCTGGGCGAGAACGCGCTGTGGGTGGACTCCGTGCAGCGCTCCAGTGTCTTTGCCTTTGCCGCGCGGGGAGCGGACCGCATCGATGATCCATGCCTGGTCGGTCATGTTGTTGCTCGGTTCTGTTGGTCTGCGATGCGTTGATTGTTGTTGGACGTGGGACTGTCGGTCGTGGCCTCAGAGTTGGGCGGGCACGGTAGTGAGCGGATCACTCGCTGGTGTTGCCCGCGTTGGGGATCTGCTTGTCGTTGCGTTGTACGGCGACCCCGTCGCGGATGGCCCGACGCGCACCGGCGAGTACGAGGATGCGGCGACGTCGTCGACCTCCACGGAGGGCCGCTGCTCGAAAGGTAACGCCCATCGGAGCACCCATCAAATGACATGATATATTGATCATATGACAAGTATACACCTTCATCCGACTGCTCCCATCCGCTCTCCTTTCGTCGCGGCCGCCGCGCTGGACAATCCGCCACCCGGCGGCTACCTCGAGCGGATCAACGCCACATCGGCGCCGGTCTTCGTGCCCGTCGAGATGCGCTCGGACGAAGCCGCCATGAAACGGGTGCTGAAGTTGGGTGCGGTCATCGGCATCCCTCTCGTCTTTCTCGTGACGGCGGCGATCGGCTACCTCGGCGGCGCAGGACTTGGGCCATCGGCGCTCATCGGACTGTGGAGCGGCTTCTGGGGCAACGAGATCTATCTCGGGGGGATCTTCTTTCTCCCTCGCGCCGGAGAGGATTCTTCACCGTCGATTCGATCCAGCCACGCTGCCGCTCCGTCGCCGGCGGGCGACGAGATGGCCGTTACGGCCAACCAGGATGTAGCTGGCCGATGAGTGGCCTTCGGGATGAGACCACCACCGAGACCCGGCGGCGTTACGTGACCAGGGCCGAGATCGCCGATCACGTCGAGGCCCTGTTCTTCGGGCCTCCGGTCCATCGCGACGAGGTCTGCAAACAAGCGGAGAACACCTCTGCACGACCTGCCGCGCTTGCTGTCCTCGAGATGCTCCCCGATCGCTCCTATCGCCGGCTCGCAGACCTGTGGCCGGACCTTCCCGCACTACCGATCGAGGACGACCCCGCCTGAAACGGCGCACCGCCGTCGCCGGGGCTACTTCGTCGATGACTTCGCCCGACGTGGTGTGGTCTCCTCTACGAAGTCAAGTCGACCGAGCTCGGCAAGCAAACCCTGCGTCTCGGTCAACGAACCAGTCAGGATCAGCTTCGCAGTCTCCAACAAGTCGAAGATTCGGCGATCAACCACCGAGTAGTACACCGACGAGCCGTCCTTGCGACCGGAGATGATGTTCGCACGACGGAGTATGCCGAGCTGCTGTGACAGGTGTGACGATTCCAGCCCGACATCCGGGATCAACTCGCCGACTGATCGTTCCCCACCATGGAGCAGTTCGAGCACCCGGATCCGGGCTGGATGTGCAAGCGTCTTGAAGAATTCAGCCTTGACCTCATAGATCGTTCCCGTCATCTGATGCCCTTTCAAGGTCGACCGCCGCTCGGCAAGAATTGATTACCTTATCAGATTCTCATGTCCGACGTCGTCTCATCGTCCATGAGCTCTCTGCGGCGATTGATGACCTGACTAATTGATACGTTGATGACATGAACCCAGTCAGCGATCCCGACGACAATGTGCGACGCAGCCGCGACGGCATCGAGATCGTGGTGTGCGAAGGCGACGAGACCGGCCAGGAACTTCTCGAACAGGCGCTACGGGTCCTCGACCCGACCGTCCTGGGCTTCCCGATCCGGCTCATCCGGTTCGATCTCTCCCTCGCCAACCGGCGACGAACCGCCAACGGCGTCGTTCACGAGGCTGCCGCAACCATGCTCCGCACCGGCCTCGGTCTCAAAGCGGCCACGATCACCCCGGCCGGCATCGGTGACGTCGGATCCCCAAACCGGATCTTGCGCGAAGGCGTCAACGGGTCGGTCATCATCAGAACTGGCCGTCGGATCCCCGGCGTTGCGCCCTTGGCACCGGGTTGTCCATCCCATCGTCGTCGTTTGGATGGCGGTCGGTGACGCCTACGGCGCCGACGAGTACCGGACGGGCGCACCCGGCTCGCTCGACGAGGCTGCATTCCGCACCGAACGCATCAGCAGGACCATCTGCCGCTCAGTTGCCGTTTACTCCTTCGTCACTGCGGCGGCGATCAGGGGATGCGTGTAAGGCGGCCCGAAGTGGACCGTCTCGCCCGTCTACGAAGGCATGCTCAAAGAGGAGATGGACGCAGCAGCAGCCCGTCACTCCGACGTGCCCTACCAACCGGTCCTCATCGACGCCGCCTACGCCGGACTCCTCACCGACGCGACCTCGCAACCGCGAGTCATCCCCTCGCTCAACCGCGATGGTGACTGCCTCTCCGATCTCGTCCTCGCAATGTTCGGCTCCATCGCGGGCGCCGAATCAGTGTTGCTCGCCCTCGACGACGACCTCACCCCACGCGTCGCCATGGCCGAAGCACCACACGGCACTGCGCCATCGCTCCAAGGAAAGAACGTCGCCAATCCGATGGCAATGCTGCTCGCGTGCGCGGCCGTCCTCGATCACGCCGACCAACGCAACGTTCCCGGCGCTGCCCACGCAGCGAGGCGAATTCGCAGCGCGACGCTCACCACCGCACGCGACGGCATCCGAACCATGGACCTGCGAGGTGAGGCTTCAAGCTCTGACGTGGTCGACGAAGTCGTCAGGCGCCTTCACCAACCAGAGCCCTGAACCCAGACACGACGCCGAACTCCCGGTCTTGATCAGGTCATGGTGTTACGGGTCGCCGGCTGTGAGGATCGCGGAAGGTCACAGCGGTCCAGGTCACGACGGCCGCGAGGTACAGCACGGACGCAATCACTGATGGAATTCGTTGTGTCTCGAAGTGGTAGGCGGGCCAGCCCACCACGCCGCACCAGCCGACGAGGCGGCGAAGCGCACCGGTGAATCGCCGCCGTGGTGTGGAGTCGGGCGTTCGGGATCCTGGGGTCGCAAGTGCGGATCCTGCGATCAGGATGATCGCGGCGGCGTCCGTGCGAACGCTCGCTGGGTTCGTGTCGACGACAGCGATCGCCTCGACGAAGATCAAGGTCACGATGGTGAGCAGGGTCGTTCGGAGCCCATCGATGTAGCTGAGCACGCCAGCATTGGGTTGGTCGATGGCCGAGTGCGCGACGCTCGTGATGACGGCGTCGAGGAACGCTGACGTGGGCGTCAACACCAGTGCCGTGATCCCGACCGCGACGGTCGCGTCGTGCAGGGCCGGCGGGCTTGGGAGCCGTCGCCACGTTTCGATCGGTACCGAACTCACCGCCCCGGTGTATGCCGCGACGCTCACTACGGCGAGCACCACGATCCAGCGCCGGTCGTGGCGGGGAAGGCTGTCAGCCTGATTCACAGGTCGTTGCCGGCGTAGGAGAGGTTGAAGCTCTTGTTGGCAAGTGGGAAGTCGGGGACGATGGTGTCGCCGGCGAGCGCCACGCGTAGCGCCGGCCAGTTGAAGAACGACGGGTCGACGATTTTCACGCGGGCCAGGGTGCCGTCCGGGGCTGTCTCGACGCGGTGCGTGACGGTGCCGCGCCACGCCTCGACGAGTGCCGTGCCGTGCCGTGGCCCGGCGCGAGGGTCGAGTGGCGCGGTGAAGATGCCTGCGCTCGCCTGGGGCAGCAGTGCCGTGATGAGGTCGACGGATGCGTCGATCTCGGCGGCCCGCATCGCGAATCGGCTCGAGACGTCACCGGCCGAGAGCACCGGGACGCTGAGTTCGTCGTAGACGGGGGCGAACGGGTGATCTCGGCGAGCGTCGATGTCCACGCCAGAGGCGCGAGCGACGTAACCGAGAACGCCGATGTGCGCGGCGTCGTCGAGCGACAGCGTCGCGGTGCCCGTGAAGCGGTCGCGCACCGTTGCGTTGGCGGTGATGATGTCGACGATCTCGCGCGCCTGGTCACGGATCTCGACGAGATCCGCAGCCGTCGGCAGCGACGCGACGCGGGCTCCGCCCGGGACGACCGCGCCACGGAGGAACCGGTGACCGGTGGTGGCCTCGTTGAGGCGCAGCAGCTGTTCACGGAGTCGCATTGTGTGGGCGTGCGCGATGCCGAACCCGACGTCGTTCGCCATGGCGCCGATGTCGGTAATGTGGTTGTAGAGACGTTCGAACTCGAGCAGGATCGCACGAAGCACCTGCGCCTCGTCAGGCACGGTCGCGTCGGCAGCTTGCTCGACGGCGAGGCAGTAGGCGAGGTTGTGCCCGATCGCTGTGTCGCCCGAGATTCGTTCGGCGAGTTCGACGCCGGCGTCGACGTGACGCCCCTGGAAGAGGCGCTCGATGCCCTTGTGGACGAACCAGAGTCGAGCCTTCATCGTGAGGATGGTCTCGCCCACGACCGAGAAGCGGAAGTGTCCGGGCTCGATGACGCCGGCATGGACCGGACCGACGGGGATCTCGTAGACGCCGGTGCCGTCAACCTCCAGGAACGGATACGAGATCGACTCGTCACCGAAGTCGGGTGCCTCACCCGCGTCGTGTCGCATCGGGTGCCAGTCGGCCGGCCAGTGCTGGTGCAGCACCAGCCGCGCTGGCTGGTGATGGCCCTCGAGCCGAACGCCGAACAGATCCTGGGCCTCGCGTTCGAACCGTCCACCGGGGAACGAGATCGCCGCAAGGCTCGGCAACACGGGTTGCGTCGCATCGAGAACGACGTACAGCTCGACGCTGCGATCCGGGTGAGCGGCAACGAAGTGATAGACGACGCGGATCGCTCCATCTTCTGGACTGTCGTCGTGGTGGGCGGCGACGAGCGCGAGCCGGTAGCCGGCGTCGAACAACGCACGTGTCCGGTGCCCGAGGTCGCCCGGATCGGTGGCCTCGGGATCGACGCGACGCGGGCGGTCGGCACTCATGGTGCAAGCACCGCTGCGGCATCTTCGAGGAGGCGTGAGATCGGCCAGATCGTCACACCGAGTACGGCCACCATGACGAGTCCGGCGACGAGCGGCACACGTGTTGCGACCGTCGCTGCCCGCGATTCGATCGGCACGTCGATCGGTGCGTTCGTCGCCGGTCCGGTGAGCACGTTGATCGCCTGGACGGCCAGCGCCGTGAAGATCACCATCATCGCTGCCAACGCGATCGCGATCACCCAATCGAGCCCGTCGTTCAACCCGGCGCGAACCAGCGCAACCTCGCTGGCGAAGAGGCTGAACGGCGGGAGTCCGGCGAGCGCGACCAGACACAACGCGAACGTCGTGCCGGTGAAGCGATCGCGGTCGAGCAGACCACGTGTGTGCGCGAGCGTCGTGGTGCCGAGGTGCCGTTCGACCTCGCCGGCGGTGCTGAAGGCAACGGCCTTGACAGTCCCGTTGCCGATCATGTGGAGCAGCGCTGCGGACACTGCCAGCGGTGAGCCGATCGCAACACCCAGCGCGATCAAGCCCATGTGTTCGACGCTGGAGTAGGCGAGCAGGCGCTTGAGGTCACGCTGGGTGAGCATGAACGACGCCGCCGTCACGAGTGACGCGATCGCACCGATAATCAGGAGGTTGCGGATGAAGGTGTCGCCGAGCGCCGGCCGGGCGATGGCGGTGAAGCGCATGATCGCGTACATCGACATCGCCGAGACGGCACCCGCCAACAAACCGCCGACGGGCGCAGGCGCCTGGCTGTACGCGTCCGGGAGCCACGAGTGCAGCGGTGCGAGCCCGGCCTTGGTCCCGTAGCCGACGATGACGAGCCCGATCGGAAGGCGCAGCGCCGACGCGTCGAGCCGGCCGGCCACAGGGACCAGCTGACTCCAACTCAACCCGGCGTCGACGTCGACTCCCGAGTGACGAACGACGTAGTACACCAACACCGTGCCGAGCAGTGCCGTTGCGATCCCGACCGAGCCCAGCACGAGGTACTTCCACGACGCCTCGAGGCTGGCGCTGTCGCGCTGGTGCCCGACGAGCAGCACGGTTGCGATCGTGGTGGCCTCGATCGCAACCCACATCACTCCGAGGTTGTCGGCGATCACGACGACGACGAGCGCTGCCAACGTGACTTGGACGAGAATGCCGTACCACGTCGCGCGGCGTGCCGTGGCCGAGCCGTCGGTGACCTCACGGGTGATGTAGGTGGTCGCATAGGTGGTGGTGATCGACGCGACGGTCCCGATGAGCAGCAGCACCACCGCCCCGAGTGCGTCGAGGCGCACCTCGCCACCCAACGCCACGATCGGCCCCTGGTCGACAACCCACACCGACGCTGCGACGGCGACGGCGAGGATCACGAACGCGGAACCGGCAGATGCCCATGCCGTGAGGCTTCGCCAGCCGAGGATGGCGATCGCCACCGCAACAACGATCGGCACCAGCGGCAACGACGCGACGAGCCCGCCCATCAGTCGCGCAGCTCCGTGAGCTGGTCGAGGTCGCCGCCACCGAACTCCAAGTGGATCCGAAACGTCAGCACCTGCAGGACGAGCACCGCGAGCAGGACGTCACTCGCAATGCCAAGTTCGACGGCGACGGGCACTCCAGAGGTGCCGAGGAACATCACGAGCGCGATGCCGTTGTCGAGCATGAGGATCGCACTGATCTGCATGATCGCCTTGCGCCGCGTGACGAGCATCAATATACCGATCAGCGCAACGGCGATTCCGAGCGGCATTGCCTGCGCGTGTGGGGTGTCGGCAAGCGCTACGAGATCGCGGCTCACCGCGTACGCGAAGAGGGTCAGCACCGAGGCAGCGAGCAGCGACGACGGGACGTTGATGAGCGACTCGACCTCCGCACGAGCACCGGTGGTGTGCACGGCGCGCATGATCAACCCGGGCAGGACGAGGCCCCGCAGCACGAGCACCATCAACGCCACGGCGACCAGCTCGGGCTCCGACTCGTGAACACCGAGGAGCAACGCCACGGCCGCGAGCGCTACGCCCTGAACAGCCAGGATGTTGATCACACCGACCAGCCGGCGCAACCACAGCGCCGCGAAGCTCGCGACGACCACGGTCCCCACGGCGAGGTCGAGGAGCTGGGTGAAGGTCGTGTCGCTCATGCCGGTTCTCCGAGGAAGAACGATGCAGTGACGGCGAGGAACGCCAGGACGAACGACGCGGCGAGCAGCTCGGGAACCCGGAAGATCCGCAGCTTGGCCAGGAACACCTCGACGACCGCAATGACGACACCGAGGCCCAGGATCTTGACGAGCACGGCGACGAGTGCGATCGCCAGCGCCCCGGGCGCTGCGCTGGTCGCGACGCCCCACGGAATGAACAGGTTGGCGAGCAGGCCGAAGAGGACCACCATCCGCATGTGCGCCGACAGTTCGACGAGCGCAAGATCGGGTCCGGACACGTCGAGGACCATCGCTTCGTGAATCATGGTGAGCTCGAGGTGCGACGCTGGATTGTCCACCGGGATGCGTCCCGCCTCCGCCACGACCACGACGACGAGCGCGGCAAAGGCGAGCAGGCTCTCGGGTGACAACGCGCTGGAGGGATGGTCGAGCGTGGTCGTCACGATCGCGCCCAGATTCGACGATCCGGCCGTGACCGAGAGCGCGAAGATCGACACGAGGATGGTCGGCTCGGAGATCGCGGCAACCGTCATCGCTCGACTGGCGCCCATGCCGCCGAACGCAGTGGCCGTATCGAGGCCGGCGAGCGCAAGGAACACCGTGCCGAGCAAGAGCAGGTAGGCAACCGTGAAGAGATCGCCGACCTGGGCGAGCGCGGCAACAGTCGACAGCGTCGGAACCACCGCCGCGATGGTGACCGTCGAGGCGACCAACACGATCGGCGAGATGGAAAAAACCCAGCTCGTGTGCTCGGAGACCATCCGCTGCTTGCGGCTGAGCTTGCGCAGGTCGCGCCACGGTTGGCTGATCGGGGCGCCGACGCGCCCCTCGAGACGCGCTCGAACCTTGCGCATCACCCCGACCACGAATGGAGAGATGGCGATCATGAACGCGACTTGCACGACGGTCACGGCAACCCGCGAGGCGTTCATGCCGACACCATCATCACGAGCAGGGTCACGGCGAGCGCGTATGCGAGGTACCGGTGGACACTCCCGTTGTGCAGCGACCTCGCCAGGTCACCCCACCGTCGTGCGCCACGCACGATCGGGTCGTACAACCGCCGTTCGAACTGGTCGGTCGTCTCGATGCGATAGCTGACCGATTTCTCGTAGTGACGCGACTCCGAATGGTGGCCGATCTCGATGTCGATCTCGGGGTGGAGCACGTCGTCGAACACGCGCTGGAGGGGTTCCGCGAACGACGTCGCGGTGTACTCCATTCGGGGGGTCTGCACGGTCCGACCGCACCCCCACGGCGCGATGTCTCGTACGGTGCGCCGTCGGCGTGCCCGGCCGACAAGCGCAAGCGCGCCCGCAGCCCCCGCAACGAGC
>JBGSII010000216.1:0-1664 GCA_041742555.1 Ilumatobacteraceae bacterium | reverse complement strand
CGCGGACGGCGTGGTTGTCTTGGCGCCCAACGGCATGGCGGTGCCCGCGCTCTGGGAGTGCAAGTCGGCCAACGCGAAGAACTGGCGCGACATCGTCAAGCGCGGGGTTCGCGCCGCCAAGCCGATCTACGCCGCCCAGATCGCGCTCTATCAGGCCTACCTCGGACTGACCGAGGCCCCAGCGCTCTTCACCGCGATCAACAAGGATACCTGCGAGATCTGGCACGAACTCGTGCCGTTCGACGGCGCGCTCGCGCAGGCGTCGAGCGACAAGGCGGTGCAGATCCTGCGCGCCTGCGACGCCGGCGAGCTGCTGCCACGCCACACCGCCGATCCCGAGTATTTCGAATGCCGGTTCTGCGCCTGGAAAGAAAGGTGCTGGGCATGATCATGGGCTTGGACACGCAATCGGAGATCCCCGCGGTTCGGCCCGATCCGGCGATGATCGCCCTCTATGCCGACGTCGTCTTCAGCTATTGCGAGCGCTGGGTTCCGGTCCGCGCACTGGCGGAGAAAGGTGCGGCGGATGCGCCGCCGCACACCCCGTTCATCGAGGCGGATGGTGAGTTCGCCTCGCGCCTGGCGTTGCAGGCCGGCTGGGCCGCCGATTCAGGCATGGCGCTCTTCGTTGTGCCCGGCACCGTCGAGTCGCCGGGCGAGGCCCGCGCCGAGCACGTCGTGCAGACACAGGTGGTTCTGGTCGATCTCGACCACGGCGACATCTGCGCCAAGCGCGAGCATCTCGTCCGCCACCTCGGCTCGCCCACCCTGGAGGTCGCCTCCGGGGGCGTGACGCCGGATGGTCAGCGCAAGCTGCACCTCTACTGGCGGCTGACCGAGCCCGCCGAGGGCGAGGACATCGCCCGGGTCTGCCGCGCTCGCCACATGATCGCGACGAAGGTCGGCGGTGACCCGGCGTTCCGTTCCGCCCATCAGCCTATCCGCGTCGCGGGGTCGGTGCACGCCAAGTCGGGCACGCGGCGCTTGGTCGAGATTCTCCACCACGATCCGGACGACCACGACCTCGGGGAGCTGATCGAGGCCGTCATCGCCATGCCGCCGCTCGAGGGCGAGGCGGCGTCGGACCTCGACTTCAATGACGCCTCGGCGACGAGCGGGAGCGTCACCGAGCTCTTCGGCCGCAAGGTCCGCGAGGGCGGCGCTGACGGGACCACTCGCTTCGACGCGCTGTCGCGGGTGATCGGCTACTGGATCCGGCGCTGCCGCGAGGGGCACGTCACCCCGGCGCAGGCCTGGGACGAGATCGTCGCCTACAACGCCGCGCGCATCGATCCGCCCTGGCCGGAGGCGCGGCTGGCACAGGAGTCCGAGCGGCTCTGGAAGCGAGACGCCGATCGCAACGGTGACTTGCCCGATGGCGACGATGGCGACGGCGACATGCCATCCGGCGGGGACGACGACGGGCCGGTCCCGGTGCGCTTCACCGAGGACGCCCTCGCCGCGACCTTCGCGGGGCGCTACGCCGAGACTTGGCGCTATGTCGCGGGCTGGGGGCAGTGGCTGACCTGGTCGGGCATCGTCTGGCAGCGCGAGGACACGCTGCAGGCCTTCGACCTCGCGCGTCGGGTCTGCCGCGAGGCAGCGTCGCGTGCGCGCGCCGAGAAGCTCAAGGCGAAGCTGTCGTCGGCCGCCACCGTGTCGGC
>JBGSII010000215.1:0-10866 GCA_041742555.1 Ilumatobacteraceae bacterium | reverse complement strand
CCGCTGTTGTATGCCGTCGCCTCCACCCCGGCCGGCGCAGGCGTTGCACGTCGCGGGGCGGCCACGACCGTGCGGCCGACCCTCGTCGCCTGACCCACCTCGTCGCGTCGCACCGGTAGGCTGGATCGCTGCATGGGAATTCTCGATCGCATCCTCCGCGCCGGTGAAGGCAAGAAGATCAAGGCCCTCGAGGCCATGGTGCCCGACATCAACGCCTTCGAGCCGGAGGTCAGCGCGCTGTCCGACGACGCGCTCAAAGCCAAGACCGCCGAGTTCCGCCAGCGCCTCGACAACGGCGCGGACCTCGACGACCTCCTGCTCGAAGCGTTCGCCGTCTGCCGCGAAGCCGCACAGCGCACGATCGGACAGCGCCACTACGACGTGCAGCTGATGGGCGGCGCGGCACTCCACTTCGGTTGGATCGCCGAGATGAAGACCGGCGAGGGCAAGACGCTGGTGTCGACGTTGCCGGCGTACCTGAACGGGCTCACCGGCAAGGGCGTGCACCTGGTCACGGTCAACGACTACCTGGCACGACGAGACGCCGAATGGATGGGCCAGATTCATCGTTGGCTGGGCCTCGACGTCGGCCTGATCATCCCCGGGTACAAGAACAGCCCGGCCGAGAAGCGAGCCAGCTATCAGTCCGACATCACCTACGCCACCAACAACGAGATGGGGTTCGACTATCTCCGCGACAACATGGCCCAGACCAAGGCCGACAAGGTGCAGCAACGTGGCCACAACTACTGCATCGTCGACGAAGTCGACTCGATCCTCATCGACGAGGCTCGAACCCCGCTGATCATCTCGGGCCGTGTCGGCGATGCCGCCAAGCTGTACTACCGCTTCGCGTCGATCGTGCGCGGTCTGCAGCGCGACGTCGACTACGAGGTCGAGGAGGACAAGCGCGTCGTCGTGCCGCTCGAGGAGGGCATCGACAAGGTCGAGCGGGCGCTCGACGTCGACAACATCTACGACAACGTGCAGGCCAACCTCGTGCACCAGTTCACCGTGGCGCTGAAGGCCAAGGAGTTGTACAAGCGCGACAAGGACTACATCGTGCAGGGCGGCGAGGTCAAGATCGTCGACGAGTTCACCGGCCGCATCCTCGAGGGGCGGCGCTGGTCGGAAGGCATCCACCAGGCCGTCGAGGCCAAGGAGGGTGTGAAGATCAAAGAGGAGAACCAGACCCTCGCGACGATCACGCTGCAGAACTACTTCCGCATGTACGACAAGCTCGCCGGGATGACCGGTACCGCCCAGACCGAGGCGGCCGAGCTGATGAACACCTACGGACTCGGCGTCGTGCCCATCCCGACGAACCGCCCGCTCGCCCGAATCGACGCGGCGGACCTCATCTACAAGTCCGAGGAAGCGAAGTTCAACGCGATCATCGACGACATCGAGCCGCGCCACGAGAAGGGCCAACCGATCCTCGTCGGCACGGCGAGCGTCGCTCGTTCCGAGATCCTCGGTCGATTGATGTCGCAGCGCGGTATCCCGCACGAGGTGCTGAACGCCAAACAGCATGCACGTGAAGCCGAGATCATCACGCAGGCCGGACGTCTCGGTGCCGTCACCGTTGCCACCAACATGGCCGGTCGTGGCGTCGACATCCTCCTCGGCGGCAACCCCGAGGGCCTCGCCCGCCACGATGTTCTCAAAGAGGGCTACACGCCCGACCTGTTGGTCGACGAGTACGAGCTGCCGATGCCGATCGAGCAGATGCCCGACGACTTCCGCGAGGCCCGCACGAAGGCATTGGCCCGGTATCGCGAGTTGCTCGACGCCTACTCCGCCCAGTGCAAGGCCGAGGGCGCGAAGGTCCGTGAGCTCGGTGGCCTGTACGTCATCGGCTCCGAGCGCCACGACAGCCGTCGTATCGACAATCAGCTCCGCGGTCGCGCCGGCCGCCAGGGCGACCCGGGCGAGAGCCGGTTCTTCCTCAGCCTCGACGACGACCTCATGCGCCTGTTCGCCACCGGAGCGCTCAACTACGTGATGGGACGGGCGCTTCCCGACGACGAGGCCATCGAGGCCAAGATGGTCACCAAGGCCATCGAGCGCGCGCAGACCACGGTCGAGACCAAGAACGCCGAGATCCGCAAGAACGTTCTCAAGTACGACGAGGTCATGAACGAGCAGCGCAAGGTGATCTATGCGCGGCGTGACCAGATTCTCGACGGGGAGGACCTGCGTTCGGCGGCGATGGAGTATCTCGCCGAGGCCGTCGACGCGCTCATCTCGACCCACTGCGCCTCGGCGGCCGACGACGAATGGGATCTCGACGGGCTGAACAAGGAGCTCACGCTCTACTTCCCCAACACGATCACCGACGACGACCTGCGCCAGTGCGCCAACACCGACGAGATCTACGACCTCGTGATGGAGCAGGCGACGGCACACTACGAACGGCGCGAGCAGGAGCTCGGCAACGACGTGCTCCGTCAGGTCGAACGCCAGGTGATGCTGCGCATCATCGACCAGCGCTGGCGTGAGCACCTCGAGGAGATGGACTACCTGCAGGGAGGCATCAACCTGCGGGCGATGGGTCAGAAGGATCCGCTCACCGAGTGGCAACGTGAGGGCTTCGAGATGTTCGGCGCCATGATGACCGGCATCGCGCAGGACTTCGTCAAGTACGTGATGAACGTCCAGGTCGTCCAGAACGAGGTGCCGGCGGTGGCCGGTGACGCCCCGGCGGTGCAGAACATGCAGACCAGCTCGTCCGACGATTCGGACATCGGTGGATTCGACCAGGCCGCTCGCGCCGCGGTGGCGGAAGGATCGTTGCCCCCCGACGCCATTGCTGCTCAGGCGACGCCCGCCAAGCAGCAGACCGTGGTGAAGGATGCGTTCGACAAGACGCCGCGGAATGCGCCGTGTCCGTGTGGCTCTGGCAAGAAGTTCAAGCAGTGCCACGGCGCGGCGTGACCCTGATCGATGCGCGATTTCACCTCCGACCTCCGCGACGTGCGGCGACGCCTCGACGACGCTGAGTCGTACCTCTCCATCTCCGACAACCGCGAGCGCTTCGCCGTGCTCGAGGCCGAGATCTCCGATCCTGCACTGTGGGACGATCAGGACCGTGCCAAGAAGCTCAACGCCGAATACGCCAACATCCGCGACGATCTGGCGGTGTTCGACTCGCTCACCGGACAGCTCGCCGACGTCGAGGTGCTCCACGAGTTGGCGCGTGACGAAGACGACGAATCCCAGGAACCCGACATCGAAGCGGCGATCGCCACGATCGATGCAACGCTGGACCAGCTCGAGTTGCGCAGCCTGTTCACCGGCGAACACGACGACAGCGACTGCATCGTGCAGATCAACGCGAAGGACGGTGGTGTCGACGCCCAGGACTTCTCCGAGATGCTCCTGCGCATGTACGAACGATGGTGCGAACGTCGCGGGTTCACGATCAGCCTGAACTACGTGTCGGAGGGCGCCGAGGCCGGGATCATGTCGGCCGAGGTCACGATCTCGGGTCGGTACGCCTACGGGCTGATGAGCGCCGAACGGGGCACCCACCGGCTGGTCCGGATCAGTCCGTTCGACAACCAGGGCAGACGCCAGACCTCGTTCGCCGCGGTGCAGGTGTGGCCGCTGTTGGAGGACGTCGACGTCGACATCGACGACTCGGACATCCGCATGGAGGTGTTCCGGGCCTCGGGTGCCGGTGGGCAGCACATCAACAAGACGTCGTCGGCCGTTCGGCTGATCCACGAACCGACGGGGTTGGTTGCCAGCTCGCAGGAGGAGCGCAGCCAGTTGCAGAACCGCGAGCGGGCGATGGGCCGCCTCACCGCGATGATCGCCGCCAAGGCAGAAGAGGACCGAGCCGCCGAACTGGACGCGATCGCGGGCAAACAGGCCCAGGTCGGCTGGGGCAGCCAGATCCGCAGCTACGTGCTGCAGCCGTATCAGATGGTCAAGGACCTGCGCACCGAGATCGAGACCAGTGACGTGTCGGGAGTGCTCGACGGTGACATCGACGAGTTCGTCGAGGGCTACCTCCGCATGCGTCGCGCCAACGCGGACTCCGAGTGAGGTTGCTCCTTCGTCCGACGCGTCTGTGTTACATCTGGGGTCAGACCCCAGATGTAACACCCCGGGCGCTCTGACGCCTCCGGATCGGCGAGTGGTCACATCTGGGGTCTGACCCCACGGCGCTCGACATCGGCGATACCCTTGGCGAGCCCTTCGGGGGAGACTGACCATGATTCGACTCGAGAACGTCACCAAGAGCTATTCGACCGAGATCGTTGCCGTGCGTGACGCGAGCTTCGACGTCGCCAAGGGCGAGTTCGTGTTCCTCGTCGGACCGTCCGGATCCGGCAAGAGCACCCTGCTGCGCATGCTCAACCGCCAGGATCGGCCCGAGCGGGGAGCCGTGTGGGTGGCGGGACGCAACATCGTCGACATGCCGCCGAGCCGCGTCCCGCACCTGCGGCGCAACATCGGCAACATCTTCCAGGACTACAAGCTGCTCCTCGAGAAGAACGTCTTCGAGAACGTGGCCTTCGCCCAGGAGGTGATCGGCCGCCCGGCCCATGTGATCAAGCAGCAGGTTCCGGCGGTGCTCGAACTCGTCGGACTCGCCGGGAAGGAAGATCGCCTTCCGCACCAGCTCTCGGGCGGTGAGCAGCAGCGTGTCTCTGTTGCCAGGGCGTTCGTGAACCGGCCGCTGATCATGCTCGCCGACGAGCCGACCGGCAACCTCGACCCGGCGACTGGTGAGGGCATCATGCGGCTCCTCGACCGAATCAACAAGACCGGCACGACCGTGGTGATGGCCACCCACGACCAGCGCGTCGTCAACACGATGCGCAAGCGTGTGATCCAGCTCGATCGCGGCGTCATCGTGCGCGACCAGGCCCGCGGCGTCTACGAGTGATCTGAACCGATGCTGTCACGACTCCGGTACACCCTGCGCGAAACGCTCGACAGTTTCCGCCGCAACGCCACGCTCACCGTCGCCTCGATCATCACGGCCGCGATCTCGCTGCTCGGCGTCGGGCTCACCTTGTTGAGCCAGCATGCGTTCGACAACCTCCTCGCACGGTGGGAGGGCGGCGTCGAGATGATCGTCTTCATGAACCCGACCGCCACCGAGGATCAGCTCACACTCGTCAGCGACGCGCTCACCACGACCGACCAGTTCATCGAGAGCTTCGAATACTGCGACGAGGTGTGTTCGCTCGCCGAAGCCGACCGCATCTTCGCAGGCGAGCCGGGCGTGCGTGACCTGCTGAACGAAGACACCATCCTCACCCAGTTCAAGGCGGTCCCGACCGAGGGGACCGACGTCGAGCTGCTCCGCCAGGTCTCCGATCAGTTCGCCGAACTCCCGGGCGTGTACGACGTCAGCTTCGCCGAGGATCAGATCAGCTTGATCAGCCAGCTCCAGAGCTTCTTCGGGTTCAGGCTGCTCCTGCTGTCGGTGTTCCTCCTGTTGGCGGCGATCCTGCTGATCTGGAACACGATTCGCACCGCGATCTTTGCGCGGCGCCGTGAGATCGAGGTGATGAAGCTCGTCGGAGCGACGGACTGGTTCATCCGTATTCCGTTCATGCTCGAAGGACTCCTCCACGGCATCATCGGCGGCGTCCTCGCCAGTGTGGGGCTCTGGGCCTGGAACTCGCAGTGGACGTCCGGTGTCGAGAGCTTCCCCGACAACAGCGGGTTCTCCGCGCTCGTCGTCGTCGACGGCTACGACCAGACGGTCATGCTGATCATGCTGGCGATCGGGGCGCTCGCCGGAGCGATCGGCTCCGGTATCGCTGCCTCGAAGTTCCTCGACATCTGACGTCGCGTCTCGTCGAACTGAGTTGTTCCTCTCCCCGACGCGATCGCCCTATGCCAGGGGTCAGACCGAGGTCTGACCCCAATGCGGGTCGTGCTGGCGACATAGTTTGGCGGCATGGACTACTCGCAGATCACCTACGACGTCTCCGATTCGGTTGCGACGATCACGCTGAACCGTCCCGACCGGATGAACGCGTTCACGGACGTGATGATGCGCGAGTTGATCGATGCGTTCGACCGGGCGGACGCCGACGACGACGTTCGAGCCGTGATCGTCACCGGTTCGGGAGATCGGGCCTTCTGCGCCGGGGCCGACCTCGGGGGCGGAGGCGACACGTTCGCCAAAGGTGGTTCCGACATCCAGACCTCCGTAGGAGTTCCACGCGACGGCGGCGGGATGGTGTCGCTGCGAATCTTCGACTGCAAGAAGCCCGTCATCGGAGCGATCAACGGCGCTGCCGTCGGCGTCGGGGTCACGATGACCTTGTCGATGGACGTTCGGCTCGCGTCCGACACGGCACGATTCGGATTCGTCTTCGCCCGCCGCGGAATCGTCCCCGAAGCCTGCTCGTCGTGGTTCCTCCCACGGTTGGTCGGCATCAGCACCGCAGCCGAGTGGTGCTACACCGGTCGGGTGTTCCCTGCGGCCGAGGCACTCGAGCGGGGCCTGGTCCGCAGTGTTCATGCAGCCGACGACCTGCTCCCCGCTGCGTCCGCACTGGCGCGAGAGATCGCCGACAACACCGCGCCGGTTTCGGTGGCGCTCACCCGGCAGATGTTGTGGCGCATGCTCGGTGCCGATCATCCGATGGAGGCGCACCGGGTCGACTCGCGTGGCATCCAGTCGCGTGGCGCCAGCGCCGACGCACGCGAAGGCGTCGAGAGCTTCCTCGAGAAGCGTGCCCCCGCCTATCCCGTCAAGGTGTCCGATGGACTGCCCGATCTGTTCGTCGACTACGTCGAGCCGGAGTTCCACTGACGCCTCGACGTCTGCGTGACGCCTGACACGTCGATCTTCGGGAATTTCTCAAGTGTCCGACGGTTCTTACCGATGTCTTGAACACGCCGGCGAGGATGGCCTCGTCCGACAAGACCGAACTCCGAGGAACTGACATGACGACGATGTTGATGGAAAAGCTGCACACCGGCGATGTGATCGAGATGACGTCGGGCGACGACGTGATCACGGTGCTGGTCCTGCTGGCCACCGACGATGCGTTGGTCCTCGACCCCTGTGACGGCGCCACCCCGTTCGTGCTCAACACCGAAGAACTCGTCGAGTACCGCAAGTTCGACGCCGAAGCCCTCTTCGGCTGACCCATCCGCCGAGGTTGCTCGGCCCACAGATCTCCCTGAGGCGTCCCCCCTTCCGCTTCTCGGAGAAGTCCCCCTAGCGTGGGCGTCGTGAACGACACGGCGCCCACGCTGTTTTTCCGGGTCGGGGGAATGCCGTTCTTCGAGGCGCTCGTCGACGAGTTCTACGACGGCGTCGCGACCGACCCGGTGCTGCTCCCTCTGTATCCGGAGCAGCCTGACCTCACCGGCGCTCGCCAGCGCCTCACCCTGTTCCTCGCCCAGTACTGGGGAGGGCCGACCACCTACATGGAGCAACGGGGCCATCCGCGACTGCGGATGCGACACCTCCCGTTCCACGTCGGACCGCTCGAGCGGGATCGGTGGTTGGTGCACATGGCTGGCGCCGTCGAGCGGGTCTGTGCCGATCGTTCGACGTCCGACGATGTCGCCGCGGAGTTGATGGCGTACTTCGTGCCTGCGGCCGAGCATCTCCGCAACGACTCGGGGCTGCCCATCACGTCGCCCGGCGACCGATAGGTTCGCTGGCCATGGCTGTCGTCGACGTCCACGACCTGCACAAGTACTACGGCGAGGTGCGAGCGGTCGACGGCCTCAGTTTCACGATCGCCGACGGCGAGGTCTACGCACTGCTCGGCGAGAACGGTGCGGGCAAGTCGACGGCGGTCGAGATCCTCGAAGGCCACCGGACCGCGACGTCGGGTTCGGTCAGCGTGCTGGGTGTCGACCCGGCGAACGCCGGCCGCGACTTCCGCGACCGGATCGGCATCGTCCTGCAGTCGTCCGGGGTCGAGGTCGAGTTCACGGTGCGCGAGGTCGTCGAGCTCTACGGCGGCTGTTACCGCAACCCCCGCCCACTCGACGAGGTCATCGGACTGGTGGGCCTCGACGACAAGGTCGATGCACGGATCGGCTCGCTCTCGGGAGGGCAACGGCGACGGGTCGACCTCGCCCTCGGCATCGTCGGACGCCCGGAGCTGCTGTTCCTCGACGAGCCGACCACGGGCTTCGATCCGTCGGCGCGCCGGCGTTCGTGGGACCTGATCGAGTCGCTCGGCGAGGATGGCACCACGGTGTTGCTCACGACGCACTACCTCGACGAGGCCGAACACCTCGCCGACCGGGTCGGCGTGTTGTCGTCGGGTCGGATGATCGCACAAGGGACACCGGAGCAGCTGATCAACGAGTCCAGCGGCACCGTGGTCAGCTTCATGGTGCCAGACGGCGTGCAGCCGTCGGAGGCCGCAGCGACCTTCGGCCACTTGCTCGGCGCCGACATCCGGGTGTCGGGGAGACTCGTCGAGGCCAACGTCGACCAACCGACCGCAGCGGTCCATCGCATCACCGGCTGGGCGGTCGACGCCGGCGTCGAACTCGAGTCGCTGTCGGTGAGTCGGGTCTCGCTGGAGGACGTCTACCTCTCGTTGACCGACTCGGCGCACGAGGACGAGTCGTGAACGGGTTCCCGCACCCCTTGGCCTTGCTGGCCGCTCAGACCCGGTACCAGCTCGTCACCTTCTGGCGGATCCCGGTGGCGATGTTCTTCACGATCGGGCTCCCCTTGATCATGCTCGTGCTCTTCAACGCGCTCTTCGGCGACGGCACCTTCTCCACCTCCGAAGGCGAGATCTCTGCCCAGCAGTTCTACACGGGTGGCCTGGCCGCGTTCACGGCCGTGTCGGCGACGTTCACCAACCTGGCGAACATGGTGCCGTTGCGCCGCGACGAGGGCGTGCTCAAGCGCTGGCGCGGCACGCCGTTGCCGACCTGGGTGTACCTCGCAGGGTTCATCGCCTCCGCGGTGATCATCGCGTTCGTCGGGGTGGTCCTGATGTTGACGCTGGGGGCTGTCGTCTACGACCTCGAGATCGAGGCGGCGAAGATGCCGGCGGCCATCATGACCTTCCTGGTCGGCGTCGGATCGTTCGCCGCACTCGGGATGGCGCTGGCTGCCGTCGTCAAGTCGGCGAGTTCCGCGTCGGCGGCGGCCAACGCGATCATCCTTCCGATGGCGTTCGTGTCGAACATCTTCATCCAGGTCGACGACGCTCCGGACTGGATCGTGGCGCTGGGTGACTTCTTCCCGCTCAAGCACTTCGCCGAGTCGTTCCAGGACTGCTTCACGCCGTTCGTCGAACCCCCGGCCTTCGACTGGGCGAGCATGGGGTACGTGGCGCTGTGGGGAGTGTTCGGCCTCGTGGTCGCCCTGCGCCGGTTCACGTGGGAACCCAGCGGGAGCGCTCCGCGTGGTCGGCGGTCGCGTCGGGCTGCGGTCGACGCGACGACCTGAGCGGTCAGGAGAAGATGACGGTCTTTCGGCCGTGCACGATCACGCGGTGTTCGAGATGTGCGCGGACCGCTCGAGCCAGAACGATCGTCTCGAGGTCGCGACCGCGCGACGTCAGCCGGGCGACGTCGTCGCGGTGGCTGACGTGGGCGGTGTCCTGTTCGATGATCGGTCCCTCGTCGAGGTCGGCCGTCGCGTAGTGCGCTGTTGCGCCGATCAGCTTGACGCCGCGGTCGTAGGCCTGCCGGTAGGGATTGGCTCCGATGAAGGCGGGGAGGAACGAGTGGTGGATGTTGATGATCCGGTTCGGGTGCGCCGCGACGAAGCGATCGCTGAGGATCTGCATGTAGCGAGCCATCACGACCAGCTCGACGCCGTGCCGGCTGAGTGCTGCGAGCACCTCCGACTCCTGTTCGGGCTTCGTGTCCGGGGTGACCGGCAGGTGCAGATACGGCACGCCCATGTGCTCGGCGATGCCGGCATGGTCGGGGTGGTTCGACACGATGACGCGCAGATCCATGGGCAGCTCACCACTGCGCCAGCGGGTGAGCAGGTCGTAGAGGCAGTGGGGTTGACGCGAGGCCATGATCGCCGTCGGGGTCGGGGTGTCGGTGAACCGGAGATCGACGGTCATGCCGAGGCGTTCGGCGACGGGGGCGAACGTCTCGACGATCTGGTCGCGTTCGAGGCCGAACCCCTCGATCTCGAACTCGATGCGCTGGAAGAACACTGCATCGCCCGAGTCGGTACCGGGGTCCACGTGCTGTTCGGCGTGCACGATGTTGCCGTCGTGGTCGGCGAGGAACTGAGCCGTGGCCGCAACGACACCGGGTTGATCGGGGCACGAGAGCAGGAGGACGGCAGTCACGGCACCTGTTCTACCGTCGAAGTCAGCCGCGTGGACCCAGTGCGAAGCACGCCACTGCGGTCGCGGCAGCGGCGTTGAGCGAGTCGACGCCAGCCGCCATCGGGATTCGAACGGGTGTTGCGAGCTGGAGGAGCTCGATACTGAGTCCAGCGCGCTCCGATCCGATCATGATGCCGACGCGGCCGGTCGGTGTGATCGAGCGGATCGAGACGGCGTCCGGGTCGGGAGTCATCGCGTAGAGCTCGAAGCCGCGCAGTGCCTGCAGTTCGCCGACGAGGTCGGTCGTGCGAGCGTGGGGGAGCGTGAACACCGTGCCCATCCCGACACGCAACGAGCGTCGTGCCAGCGGATCGGCGCTGGTGTGGTCCAGGACGAGACCATCCCAGCCGAGTGCCGCCGCATTGCGGATGATCGAGCCGATGTTGGCCGGGTTGTCGACCGCTTCGACGATCACGAGACGCGATGCGGTCGCCGCCAGCTGCGCCACGCTCGGGCGCGCCGGGCGCTCGAACAGTGTGATGATCGACAGCGGGACGCCGAGCTGGGACACCACACGGCGGACCTCCACCCCGCCGCCGTAGACAGG
>JBGSII010000214.1:0-6181 GCA_041742555.1 Ilumatobacteraceae bacterium | reverse complement strand
CCCAGGCGGTTCGCGGCGAGCACGTCCAGGCGGCTGCCCGGGAGGGCGATCCGGACGCGTTGGCGGTGATCGACGAGTTCTCCCGATGGGTGGCACTCGGGTTGGCGAACCTCACCAATGCGCTCGACCCGGCGATGTTCGTGCTCGGTGGCGGACTCGCCACGGGCTCGGATCTCTACCTCGACCCGGTCCGACGCTGGTTCGCCGATCTGCTCTACCAGTCGCACCTGCGGCCGATCCCGCGCATCGAATTCGCCCGTTGGGGTCCGCTCGCCGGCGCCGTCGGCGCGGCACTCCTGCCTCAACTCGCGCCGTGACGTCCACGACGTGTGCGAGACGTCGTCGACGTGTTCGGGTTCCGATCAGTGCGGTACGTAGTTGGCGCGAGACTCCTCGATCTCGCGCCACGCTGCGTCCTTACCACCCATGCCAGCGGCCGACGAGTGCTTGTCGGGTTCCAGCGCCTTGTAGACGTTGAAGAAGTGCTGGATCTCCTCGATCAGCTGCGGTGTGAGGTCGGCGATGTCGTTGACCTGGGCGAATCGGGGCTCCTTGGGCGGAACGCAGATCAACTTGGCGTCCTCGCCGGCCTCGTCACGCATGTACAACACCCCGACCGGGCGACACTCGACGACCACGCCGGGGTACACCGGATCCTCGAGGAGCACGAGCGCGTCGAGCGGATCGCCGTCGCCGGCGAGGGTGTCGGGGACGAATCCGTAGTCCGCCGGGTAGGTCGTCGCGGTGAAGAGCCGGCGATCGAGGTAGACCTTGCCGTCCTCGTGGTCGATCTCGTACTTGTTCCGGCTTCCGCGAGGAATCTCGATCACGACGTGGATGCAATCGGGTGCAGGTGTCTTGGGCATCGCTCCCAGCATCGCAGCTGATGGCCAGATACCCTCACCGCAATGGAGTTCCGGCGCATCGAGAATCTGCCCCCGTACGTCTTTTCGATCATCAACGGTCTGAAGATCGAAGCACGGCGTGCGGGCGCCGACGTGGTCGACCTGGGCTTCGGCAATCCCGACATCCCGTCACCGCAGATCGCCGTCGACAAGCTCGCCGAGGCGGCTCGGAACCCGAAGAACCACCGGTATTCGCTGAGCCGAGGCCTCCCGAAGCTCCGCGAGGCCATCGCCGGCTACTACAAGGCCAAGTGGGACGTCGATCTCGACACCGAGTTGGAGATCACCAACACGATCGGCTCGAAGGAGGGCTTCAGCCATCTGATGTGGGTGTTGCTCGACCGCGGCGACGCGGCGATCGTTCCGAGTCCGAGCTACCCGATTCACATCTACGGCCCGCTGTTCGCGGGCGCCGACCTCCGCCAGGTCCCGATGAAGTTCCTGGCGGATCCCGATCAACGTCAGCATTTTGCCGACGACTTCATGAGCAGTCTGCAGACGGCGTGGGACGTCGGGTGGCCGAAGCCGAGGGTGCTGGTCATCTCCTTCCCGCACAACCCGACGGGCGCCACCGTCGATCTGGCGTTCATGCAACGTGTCGTCGACTTCTGCCGTGAGCACGAGATGATCGTGGTCCACGACTTCGCCTACGCCGACGTCGGATTCGACGGACATCAACCGCCGAGCATCCTGCAGGCGCAAGGGGCCAAGGAATGCGCCGTCGAGTTGTACTCGATGACCAAGAGCTTCTCGATGGCCGGCTGGCGCAGCGCCTTCCTGCTGGGCAACGCCGACGTCGTCCAGGCATTGGTCAAGCTCAAGAGCTACCTCGACTACGGCATGTTCCAGCCGGTGCAGATCGCCGCAACGGTCACCATCAACGAGGCCGCTGATTACCCGAAGGAGATCTGCGCGATCTACGAATCTCGCTGCGACACGCTCATCGACGGGCTCGGCCGCATCGGCTGGGACATCCCCAAGCCGGGCGGTTCGATGTTCGTGTGGGCGCCCATCCCCGAACCGTACGCAGAGATGGATTCGGTCGAGTTCTGTTCGCTGATCGTCCGCGACGCCGATGTCGCGCTGTCGCCGGGCGTGGGATTCGGACCAGGTGGCGAGGGCTTCGTGCGGTTCGCTCTGATCGAGAACGAGAAACGCATCCAGCAGGCGATCCGCAATCTCAAGCGCGGGCTGCCGAAACTCGGCTGAGGCCGTCCCGCCGCCCACGCTGTAACGCGATGGTCACGGGGCGGTCATCGCGGAGCACATCTGCCCTTGTACGGTCCCCGCCGTGATCACGATCGTCGTACGGGTCTGGATGCCCGACCGTCCCGGTGCGCTCGGCCAGGTCGCCAGTCGAATCGGCGCGGTACGCGGCGACGTGCTGGCGATCGAGATCCTCGAACAGGGGGGAGGTCGTGCCATCGACGAACTGACCGTGATGCTCCCCGACCAGGACCTGATGTCGTTGCTGACCGCCGAGATCGATGCTGTCGACGGTGTCTCCGTCGAGAGCATCCGGGTCGTCGACCCTGACCGCACCGATGCGAGCCTGTCCGCGCTCGCGCTCGGCGCCGCCATCGCCGAGAGCGCGCTGGCGGAACGGCTGGACGTGATGGTGGCCGGCATCCAGCGCTTCACCGAGACCGACTGGGTGGTGGTTCTCGGCGCGGGGGAGACGGTCGCCCAGCTCGGCCGACCGCCCGACACGGGTTGGGTCATGGCGTTTCTCGCCGGAAGTGAACACCTCGATGGCCTCGACGACTCGGCGCCCAGCGACCTCCTGTGGGGGCACATGCTCACCTCGGAGTTGACCGTGGCCGCCGGGCGCACCGGCAATCCGATCCACGAACGCGAGCGGGTGCGTTTCTCGCTGTTCCTTCGCCTCGCCGATGCCCTGGTGCTACGCGACCCAGTGTCGCGACCGCTCGACCGCGCGTAGCCAGTGTGCGTGCAGCGCATCGGCTGCGGAGCGGTCGTCGTTGGGGTGGAACTCGGCGTCGAGCTGCCATTGACGCCCGACGTCGTCAACCGTTGCCCAGACGCCCTCTGCGAGACCGGCAAGGTACGCGGCGCCCAACGCAGTGGTCTCCTGATCGACGGGTCGCTGCACCGTGACGCCGAGCTGATCCGCCTGGAACTGGCACAACACGTCCATCACCGAGGCACCTCCGTCGACACGGACCTCGACGAGCGGCGTTCCACTGGCCGCGGTCATCGCGTCGACGACATCGCGGGTCTGGTACGCCATGGACTCGACGACGGCCCGCGCGAATTCGGCACGGCCGGTTCCCCGGGTGATCCCCACGATCGCACCCCGGGCGTACGGATCCCACCACGGCGATCCGAGGCCGGTGAACGCGGGCACGAGATAGACGCCGCCGGTCTCGGTGATCGACTCGGCGAGGGGGCCGATCTCCGCTGCATCGTCGATGATCTCGAGGCCGTCACGGAGCCACTGGATCGCTGCGCCCGTGACGAAGATCGACCCCTCCAGCGCATAGGTGGTCGTGCCGTCGGCGAGTCTCCACGCGATGGTGGTGAGCATTCCCTCGGCGGGAGACGGGCATGTCGCTCCCACGTTGAGCAGGACGAACGACCCCGTTCCGTAGGTGTTCTTCGCCATACCCGGGCTCGTGCACGCTTGACCGAACAGCGCCGCCTGCTGGTCGCCGGCGATGCCGCTGATCGGGATCCCCTCGGGAGCGCCGCACTCGGGGGCGGTGGTGGCGATGCGGCCGCTCGACGGGACGATCTCGGGCAAGGCCTCGATCGGGACGCCGATCAACTCGCACAGCTCGGGATCCCAGGAACAGCTCCGGATGTCGCACAGCATGGTGCGGCTCGCATTGGTCACGTCGGTGACGAACCGCCGACCGCCGGTGAGGTTCCACACGAGCCACGAGTCGATCGTGCCGATGGCGAGGTCAGCGTCGACGGGAATGTCGCGGTGCTCGAGCAGCCACGCCGCCTTGGTGCCTGAGAAGTAGGGATCGAGGACGAGTCCGGTGCGTTCCCGGATCAGGGAGAGGTGGCCGTCGGCGCGCAACTCGTCGCAGCGAGCCGCGGTGCGCCGATCCTGCCAGACGATCGCGGTGCCATAGGGCTTGCCGGTGGAACGATTCCAGGCGAGTACGGTCTCGCGTTGGTTCGTGATGCCGATGGCCGCGACGTTCGATCGGCCGACCTCGTCGACCACATGACGCAGCGTGTCGGCTGCGACATCCCAGATCTCGGTGGCGTCATGTTCGACCCAGCCCGGCGATGGGTAGTGCTGCGTGAACTCGCGGTACGCAGCGACTGCGGGCCGACCGTCCGCGAACACCGCACGGCTGCGGACGCCCGTGGTGCCGGCATCGATCGCGATCACGCAGCGTGGGTCGGCGGACGTGGCCATCAGCGCTTCCTCCTGGTCGACGACTTCGGCCGGTTGCCGCCGCCGGCGGTGCGGCTCGTGGGAGTGGGTTTGGGTCTCGGTGCCGCACCGTCGATCGTCGACGGCGAGCCAGACGATGTGTCGACGGTGGAATCGCTCGATCCGCGTCGGGCGTCTCGCAGCCTCGTCCGCTGGTAGCCGAACTTGGCCATCACCGCACCGAACGCCAGGTACAGCGGCCCGCTGATCAACACGCCCGCGATCGCACCGAGGACGTTGTCGCCGCGGAAGAACACGATGAAGACCGCGGACATGATCGCCGCGTAGATCAGCCATTCGCGGATCAGCCGCGTCCAGGGAACCGGTCGACTGCTGTCCCACGCCATCCGAACGTCCTACCAGCGTGTGGGGCATTCGTCCAACACCGATCGCACGGAGTTCGTCGGCACGGGTCAACGGATCGGCGACGGGAACGCGGGGAATGCCGGCTGGGTGGACTCGACGAGGCCGGGGTAGTCGAACTTGGTGAGTGGCCGCTCGGTCAGCTCGCCGTTGCCGAGCGGCCAGACACGCGGCAGACCGTCGACACGCAGCTGCACTGCTTCGATGCCGTCGATGTCCGTTGCCGTCGTCACGATCTGGGCGACGGCCAGACGGAGACCCTCGGGTGTCAATTCGCCGAACACGTCGTTGAGGTCGACGGTGAGCACCTGGCCGACCGGACGGGCGGCGAGCAGCTCGACGTCGGAGGGGATCGCGGTGTCGACCTGTTCGTCTCGTTCGCTGCTGTTCGGCCCGGCGAAGAGCGACGCCAGCACCGCGGCCGGCGCGGTCGGGACATCGCGCTGGACCGAGCGCAGCCGTTGCGGCGCATCGAGGTCAGCAGGCGCCAGGAGATAGATGCGATTCGTCCCCGCAGCCTCGTCGCCCGTTGCCGGCTCTCCGAAGACGTCGGCGCGCTCGGGCGGGAGGTCGGTGGGTGCCGATTCCGGTTGGATCGAACACCCGGTCACGGCGGTCACCACGACGACGAGAACTGCGATGACCTGTCTCATTCGTCGAGCTCCGCTGCGATCAACTCGATCACGAACCGTGCCCCCGGCTCACCGTCCGAACGGTCCTCGATCCAGACCCGACCACCGTGCATGCGGACGTGTTCGTCCACCAACGACAGGCCGAGCCCGGCTCCCTCACTCCCGGTCCGCCGCCCAGCGCCGACTCCTCGAGCGAACCGTTCGAACACCAGATCACGCTCCTCCTCCGGGATCCCGGGACCCGTGTCCTCGACCGCGATCAGGATGTGAGACATCGGCTCGTCGTCGGGGTCGACCACGGTGATCGACACTTCGGGTTCGCCGCCACCGTACGCGCGGGCGTTGTCGATCAGGTTGGCGATGACGCGTGCGAGGCGGCGACGATCGCCGCGGATCAGTGCGAGTTCTGCCCGCTCGGACACGTGCACGGGAGTGTCGGGAAGCGAGCTGACCGCCACGGCCTGGCGAACGAACTCGGCAGCGAGGAGCTCTTCCATGTGCAGACGGATCGCCCCGGCATCGAAGCGCGAGATCTCGAGCAGATCCTCGACGAGCCCTTGGAACCTGGCGACGTCGCTCGACAACAGGTCGAGCGCAGCTTGCGAACGTTCGGGCAGCTCGTCGCGACGCGCCTCCATCACCTCGACCGACGCCGAGAGCGTCATCAAGGGCGACCGAAGTTCGTGGCTCACGTCCGACGCGAATCGTGCGTCGCGCTCGACGCGTTGCTGGAGCGCCTCGGCCATGTCGTTGAACGAGTCGGTGAGGACGTGCAGATCGGGGTCGTCGGTGGCCTCCAGCCGAGTGTCGAGCCGACCGCCGGCGATCGCCGAGGCGGCCTGGGCGGCGGTGCCGAGCGGCCGAAC
>JBGSII010000213.1:0-4602 GCA_041742555.1 Ilumatobacteraceae bacterium | reverse complement strand
GACGATACGAGACGACACTGAACGGACGTAAAACACGAGGTCAGAACCACTTTCCGATGTCGGCCTCAACGGCGCCAAAGTGGCTGATTCGCTTTCACACCGTGGAGGTCGGGAGATCGAGACTCCCATCGCCCACCCTGTCAGTCCTGGTCAGAGGCCATATCGCCCGACCCAGCCGGTTGCGGCGAGCGGCCAGGTGAAGCGACACCTCGAGCTCCGTCTGCGTGACGTCGGCCACACCGGGTAGGTTGCGGAGGTGGCAGTGGGAGTCGACGATCACCTCGTTGCGGATGCCCGCTCGCCGGACTCGTTCTCGTCCGAAGCAACGGTCGGACTGACGGTCATCGGCTTCGGTGGGTTGGCATCGGTGGGCGCCGGAGCGATCCACGCCGTGGCGGTGGGCATCCACTCCGAGACGCCTCAGCTCGCGCAGATCCTTGCGCTCGTCGCCATTGTTCAGATCGGCATCGGCGTCTGGGCGATCGCTCGACCGACGCGGATCGCAGCCTGCGGCGTGGTCGCCGCCAACGCGCTGATCGTAGCGGGATGGGCAGCGACGAGGCTGGTGGGGGTGACGTGGATCGACGGCCTCCAGGTTCGTGAGTCTCCGCAGTTCGCCGACACGGCCTGTGCTGCGCTCGGTCTGGTCGGTGTCGGCGCGGCCGGGCTCGGCCTTCTGCGACGGACCCACAGCGAACGCCGGATCGGACTGATCGCTCCGGCGGTCCTGCTCGGCGCGGTGACAGTGTGGACGATGATGGCCACCGGCGCTCATGCGCATCTCGAAGGTGACGCCGCTCACGGCACCGAGGCCGGTGCCGCTCACGGTCACAACGATGGGAGCGATGCGAACGCAGCGAGCCTCACCGGTGCCGCCGGCGCGGCGGATCCCACCCACCATGGTGACGGTGCGGAGGTCGCCGCGTCCGACGAAGGCCATGGGCACGCCGCCGACACAAAACCGGCCGCGATGGGCTGGCCACGGCCGTGGGACCCGTCCCGCCCGATCGACGTGTCCGGCGTCGACGGGGTGAGTCGTGTTCAGGAGCTGCGCGCGATCGATCTGATCGAACGGACGCTGGAGGAGTTGCCGAAGTACGCCGACCCAGCCGTCGCAGTTGCCGCTGGGTACACCTCGATCGGCGATGCCGGCACGGGCACCGAGCACTACATCAACTCCGATCTCATCGACGATGACGTCCTGCTCGACCCCACCGCGCCCGAGTCGCTGGTGTATGCGGTCGACGGTGAACGACGAACACTCGCCGGCGCGATGTTCATCGCCAGCCCCCGTCCGCCAGACGATCCGACGCTGACCGAGTGGGCGGGCCCGCTGATGACCTGGCACAAACACGACAACCTGTGCTGGGCGATCGGCGACGACGGACGAGCTGAGGTCGTCGGCGTCATCGACGCGAACGGCAACTGCGCCAACGGCGTCCGAGCCGGCGGCGAGAGCCCGATGGTGCACGTGTGGATCGAACCGCACCCGTGCGGAGTGTTCGCAGCGCTCGAAGGCATCGGCGCCGGCACCGCCGCGGTGTCGGAGGAGCAGCGCGTCGACGTGTGCTCCGCGGACCACGATCACGGGGCGGCAGCCACCGCGAGCGGGCAGATGCCGAGACCGTACGACCCCACCATGCCGATCGATCTCAGCGGCACGCCGGGAGTCACACCACGACAGCAAGCGGCCGCCGAGAACCTGATCGCCACCACCTTGGTTCGCTTGCCGAAGTGGAGCGACCACACGGTCGCCGAAGCGTTCGGCTTCCGCAGCATCGGCGACGGTGGCACCGGACACGAGCACTTCATCCAGTGGGACTGGATCGACGACGACGTGATCCTCGACCCCGACCGGCCGGAGAGCCTCGTGTTCGAGCCGCAGCCGGACGGTTCGAAGAAGCTCGTGGCCGCCATGTACATGATGCCGACGGCCGTGGCGCTCGAGGACGTGCCCGACATCGGCGGCGACCTGATGCAGTGGCACATCCACGACGACCTCTGCTACACGAACGACGCCGAGGCGCCACAGGTCGTCGGGGTGACGAACCCGGACGGCAGCTGCCCGCCTGGTCTGGTCAAGCACGATCCGGCGCCGATGATCCACGTGTGGATCACGCCGCACGAATGTGGACCGTTCGCAGCCCTCGAGGGCGTCGGGGCCGGCCAGATCGCGGCCGGCGAGACACGGCTGTGCGATCACCGCCACGGCAGCGCGAGCTGAGCGGCCGCTCAGCGCCCGAGGTCGATCAGCGGTTCTCGCGGACGTTCTTGATGAACATCCGCAACAGGATCCACGTCGCGAGCGCGGTGGACACCCACACGATCAGCGTGGCGAGCAACCAGGTCATCGAACCGGTGATGCTCAGCCCGTCGGAGACCAGTTCGGTGATCAACAGCGCGAGGAACGTCGTGATCAAGGAACTGAACATCGAGACGATCGAGAGGTGCTCGTCTCCGATCTTCTCGATGAGCGGCTCGAGGACGGCCGACAGCACCACGAAGATGACGATGGCGATCAGGAACGCCGTACCGTCGAGGGTCATGTCCTCGAGGAGGAGCGCGGCGAGAATCAAGCCGATCGCAGCTCCGAGGAGTGCGATGCCGAGACGGATGAGCATTCGGATCATGGTGTCCCCTGATGGTCGATGTGATGATGTCCACACATCTTGGCGCACTCACCGACCCGAGTCGTGCATCGCAGCGGCTCCACCGTTCCGCTTCGTCGGCCGGGCCGACGGCTAGTGTCACGGGCGATGGAACGCTTGTGCGGACGCCCTGGATGCTCCGACCGGGCGTCGGTGGTCTACGGGATGCGCGCTGAGGATCTGGTCTTCTGGATCGACTCGTTGCCCGAACCGATCGAGCCGGGCGCCGCCGTGCTGTGCCTTCGCCACGCCAACTCGATGGTGGTGCCTCGCGGGTGGACGCTCGACGATCTCCGGGAGCTCGAGCCGCGTCTGTTCCGCCCGCCGTTGCCTGCGCCGACGGCGCGAACCAGAGCGCCCCGCCCGGTTCACCAGCGCGCGGGCGGCGAGCAACTGCAGCTCGGCTCCGACGAACCGCTCGTGGTGGAGTTGCGCGTGCACACGACCGTCGTCGACGAGGCCGAAGCGGGTCCGTGGACGCCATCGTTCGACGAGGCCGACGATCTCGACGGGCTGCTGTCGGCGCGCAGTCCATTGCTGGCTCGTGCCTTTCGCACGGCCGATCGCCCCGCTCAGTGACGGCCGATCGCCAGTCATGAGGATCGAACGGGACACCCTGGTGCCGGGTTCGCCCGATCAGGTGTTCGCCATGGTGGACGATCTGACCGTCTACCCGACGTGGATGGACCTCGTTCACGAGGTCGAGGAGCACGCCGCCACCGACGATCGCCGGACATGGAATGTCGAACTCCGAGCGCAGGTCGGTCCGTTCGCTCGGTCGAAGCGGCTGCGAATGGTGCGCGTCGTGCACGAGACGCCTCGGCGCGTCGTGTTCGAACGGGAGGAGATCGATGGTCGCCGGCACTCGCCGTGGGTGCTGACGGCCGTGCTGCGTCCCGAGACGGCCGACCCCGCAACGACCCTCCTGACGATGACGCTGACGTACGGCGGCAACCTGTGGACCGGCGCCGTGCTGCAGCGGGTGCTCGACGAGCACGTCGAGCGCGGGGCGACCGCGCTGTGCGCACTCGTTGCCGAATCGAATGGCAGCGGGATCGACTCCTGACGGGCGTCCGCAGGTCGCCGCACGCCGGCTCCTGGTCAAGTTGTGGTGATTGCGTGACGAAGAACCCGATGGCCGGTGCTGCCGGTGACGTCGCGGCCATGCCTTGTACCATCTCTCCCATCCACAGCTCGACTCCCCCTCCTGCGAACCGGCGCGCTCGCGATCGGGTCGGATCCCGTCGACGATGGCGCGTCGTTGCGGTACTGCTCGCTGCGATGGCCGCAGTCGTCTCGATCGGGGCGGTCGTGCCGGTCGATGTCGCAGCACAGACGAGCGACGAGGCGGCACGAGCAGCTGCGCGAGAGATCCAAGCTGCACGCGACCGGGCGAACGCTGCCGCGGAGGCGTACTTCCAGGCCCAATCCGATCTCGAGGTGCTCGAGGACGAAGCCGAGCAGATGGAACGCGAGGTCGAGGCCCTCGAGCAGCGCGTGGACAAGCTGCGCAGTGACGTCCAGTCCGTGGCCGTCGCGCGATTTGCGACGAGTGGTGCAGAAGGGATTCCGCTGCTGACCGGTCTGCAGGCGCCCAAGGACCAGGTGCAGGCCGACGTCCTCGTCGATGTGGTCACCAATGCCGGTGCCAGTTCGATCGACGAGTACCAGGCTGCGCAGGCCGACCTGGACGACCAGCGCATCGAGCTCGCGCGTCAGCAGCAGGCGCTGGAGGACCAGCAGGACCTCTTCTCGAAGCTGCAGGACGAGGCCGAGGCGGAAGTACAGCGTCTCCGCGAGATCGAGGAACAGCGCCTCACCGACGAGGCGGTCCGCGAGGCGCTCGCCGAGCAGCAGGCCGCCAGCCTGGCCCTGCTCGAAGAGGTCGAGCTCCGCACTGCGGAGGCCGCAGCGCGCGCCCAACCGAACCCCGGTCTCGCGGCTGCACAGGCTG
>JBGSII010000212.1:0-8854 GCA_041742555.1 Ilumatobacteraceae bacterium | reverse complement strand
AGGTCGGGCCGAGGCCGTACGTGTCGGCGCCGTGGCGCGCCGCCAGCGCGGCGCCGATCGGGTCATCGCCGCAGATCACCGTCGGCCCGTCGATCTGACCGAGGAACTCGTCGAACCCGGCAACGACGCCGTCGAACGAGCCGTAGTGATCGAGATGGTCGGCCTCGACGTTGGTGAGGATGGCGCCGAACAACGGGAGCTCGAGGTGGGTGCCGTCACTCTCGTCGGCCTCGACGACCAGCCAGTCCCCGTGGGTCCACTGTGCCCCGGTACCGAGGTCGGTGATGTCGCCACCGACGATGAAGCTGGGCCGCAAACCGGCGTGCGCGAGGATGAGCATCAGCATCGAGGTCGTCGTGGTCTTGCCGTGCGTACCGGCCACCGCGAGCGATTGAGCCCGCGCGCAGATCGATGCGAGCATCCCGGCCCGGCTCAACACCGTGACACCGCAGGACCGGGCTTCGTCCAGTTCGATGTTCAGCGCCGGAACCGCCGTCGATGCGGTGACGGCGTCGACGCCGTGGACGAGCGAGCGATCGTGTCCGATGTGCACATCGACGCCCGCCGCCCGGACGCGCTCGAGCACGGGGTGTTCACGGAGGTCGGACCCCGACACGAGGTGACCCATCTCGGCCAACGCGATCGCGACTGCGCTCATACCCGGTCCACCGACACCGACGACATGGAGCCGATGCGCGATCGACAGGTCGAGCGGTGGAACCGGGCGCGGGGACGAAGGGACGCGCCGTGCGCCGAGCACGGCGAGCGCTTGGTGCTGGGACGACGATGCGCCATTGGCCGCACGACCCGTCGGGGTTGCGTCGGCGAGGTGGGAGGCGAGCGCGGGGGACGTCACGATGGCGATGATGATATTGCGACGCGTTCGATCAAACCGGCCAGGGCGCCGGATCGATGGATCGCTCCTCGGCGTCGCGCTGCCGCAGCAAGGTCGTCACGCCGGCGTGGTTCGGCCCGCAGCGCGTCGATGGATGCGCCGAGCCGATCGAGGTCGCGCTCGGGCAGCAGGACCGCGCCGCCGGTCTCCGACAACCACCGCACGTTGTCGGTCTGGTGGTCGTCGGTGGCGCCTGCCCAGGGCACGAGGATTGCCGGAGTCCCGGTGACCGCCACCTCGTGCACGGTGCTGGCACCACCGCGCCCGATCAGCAGATCGCACGCCTGATACACCGTCGCCATGTCGGCCTCGTAGCCGACCACCTGGTGGATCGCGGCACCCTCGACGACGACGACGCTCTCGACGAACCGCTCACCGGTGATCTGACGGACGTGCAGTCGGTCGTCATCGCGGTGGGACGCGAGGTAGCGCCCGATCGCGTCGTTCAGCGGGCCGGAGCCCAGCGATCCCCCCATGACGGCGATCATGAAGCGCCCGGATTCGATGCCGAGTGCCGCTCGTGCGGCGTGACGGCGATCGTCGGACGTGCGGTCGACGTCCAGGATCGCCTGACGGACGGGAGCGCCCGTCAGCACCGCGCGTGGCAACGGCGACTCGTCGAAGGAGACGGCGCAGGCTGCGGCCGACCGGGACGCGAGCCGGCTCGCACGCCCGGGCGTTCGGTCATACGACACGACGACCACGGGGATGCCCAGGCGACGCGCGGCGAAGACGGCCGGCATGCTCGCGTAGCCGCCGACGGACACCACGACCCGCGGGTGCCACTCGCGCAGCAGATGCATCGCGGCACGGGTGCCCCGCACCATCTTGGGCAGGAATCCCAGGTTCTCGCGCGTGAGACGACGCTGCACGCCGACGACATCGAGGAACTCGTGCTGATATGGCGTCTGGGGAAGCAGCCGCGTCTCCACGCCTCGCCGGGCTCCGATGTACCGGATGTCGGCTGCATCGTGACCGGCGGCCACCAGGGCGTCGGCCACCGCCAGCGCGGGCAGGACGTGACCGGACGTACCGCCGCCGGTCACCACCGCGAACGTCCGATCGGTCATCGAGCGTTGATGCGCCGCGCCACGCTCAGGAGCAGGCCGGCTGCGGTCATGCTCACGAAGAGCGAGCTGCCACCAGCGGAGAAGAAGGGCAACGTCAGGCCGGTCACGGGCATGAACCCGACGACGCCACCGATGTTCACGATCGCCTGCACACCGAACCACGAGGCGATCCCGCCGGCCAACAACATGCCGAACCGATCGGGTGCGGCCAGCGCGGTCTGGACCCCGAGGCCGAGCAGCATCACGAATCCGCCGATGACCGCGACGGTGCCGATCAGTCCGAGTTCGTCCGCGATGACCGCGAAGATGAAGTCACTGTGTGCGTAGGGCAGATATCCGAGCTTGGCATTGCTCCCGCCGATCCCCGACCCTGACAGTCCGCCCGATGCCATGCTCAAGTACCCCTGGTAGGTCTGGTACGCCAGGTGATCCTTCTCCTCGGCGATGTTCATGAACGCCGTGAAGCGATCGAGCCGGCGAGGGCTCGACACCACGAACAGCAGTGCTGCGCCGACCGCAGCGATCGCCATCCCCGCGAGGGGCGTCAACGGCACACCGGCCACCCAGGCGACGCTGAACACGATCGCACCGAGCACGATGGCGGCACCGAGATCGCCCTGCACGAGGCACAATCCGGCGCCGACCGCCGCGATCGCCCCGAGCGGGAACAGCGTTGCAGTGCGGTCGGCGAGCTCGTCGCGTCGACGCGTCAGGAGATCCGCCGTGAGGATCACCACCGCGATCTTCAGGAACTCCGACGGCTGCATGCTGAGTGGACCGAGCCGAATCCACGACCGAGCCCCGTTCACGCTGGCACCGACGGTGGGCGCGAACGGCGCCGCCATGGCTGCGACCGCGAGCAGTGCGATCGGCACCACCAGGCGCTGCCAACGCCGATACGAGATCTTCACCATGGCGACGAGTGCGATCAGCCCGAGCCCGGCCCACATCGCCTGCTTGGCGAACACACCGTAGGGCGACCGTCCGAGATTCGCCTCGGTGACCGCCGACGCCGACAACACCATGACGAGTCCGAGGGTCACCAACACCGAGACGACGCCGGCGATGGCATAGAACGTTCCAGTTGGCGGGCCGAGCACCTCCGGGGCGACAACGGCGCGCGGAGGTCGAACCCGCCGCTGGCGAGACGGGCGGTCGCTGCGACGGCGAGGCTCGCGTTGCGCTCCCGCCCGACCTCCGTGCACGCGGTCGAGCGTTGCTCTCCGACGGTCGCCGACGCTGATCGCGCTGGTCATGTTGACCCCTCTCGGTTGATGGCGGTGGTGGATGTCCGGCTGCGGTCGCCGAAGCGCGAGCGCACCAGGGATCGGAAGTGGTCGCCTCGCGCCTCGAACCCGTCGTACTGGTCGAAGCTCGCACATCCGGGCGACAACAACACGGTGGACCCGGGTGCCGCGACGCGAGCGGCGTGTTCGACCGCTTGGACCAGATCCGCGACGACCACGACGGGAACCGTGGCGAATGCCGCGGCGATGCCCGGTGCGGTGTCGCCCATCGCGACGACAGCGTCGAGGCCGGTGACGTCGTCCGCCATCGACGTCAGATCGACTCCCTTGTCGTACCCCCCGGCGATCAGCACGAGGCGATCGAAGGAGCGGACCGCGGCAGCGGCGGCATGCGGCGTGGTGGCCTTGGAATCGTTGTACCAGGCGACGTCGTTCCACGTACCGATGTGCTCGAGGCGGTGGGGCGGGCCCGTGAACGAGGCCAACGCCGACGCGATCGCATCACGATCCGCGAGGCCGGTCTCGAGGACCAGGGCCGATGCCGCCAGTGCATTGGTCACGTCGTGCGGCAGGCTCCGCTTCATCGCGGACACGGCGGCGATGGCGCCGCCGGGACCGGTCAAGTTGTCCTCGACAACGCAGTAGTCCGCGCGCCGCGCCCCGAAGGTGACCGTCCGTCCGGGCGCGTCGTGGAGTCGCCGCATCACCACTGGATCCTCGATGAACCCGACTGCGACGTCCTGCGGACGCTGGTTCACCCAGATCCGTGCCTTTGCGGCTTCGTACGTGTCCATCGTCCGGTGCCAGTTGAGATGGTCGGGCGCGAGGTTGAGCCACGCGGCGCCGTCGGCGCGGAATGTCGGCGTCCAGGCGAGGCGGAAGCTCGTGCACTCGACGACGAAGGCGTCGAGGTCCATCGTGATCGCGTCCACGAGCGGCGTCGAGGTGTTGCCGGCGTCCACGGTGCGCAGGCCGGCGGCTCGCAGCATCTCCACCGCGAGCAAGGTGGTGGTCGTCTTTCCGTCGGTTCCGGTGATCGCCAGCATCGGGCGAGGTCCACCCTCACGTTCCTGCTCCCAGCGGTACGCGAGTTCGATCTCCGACACCAGCTCCACTCCGGCCGTGGTCGCCGCGGCCACGACCGCGTGGGACTCGGGCACGCCGGGAGCGGGACTCACGAGATCACACGTTCGGATCAATGAGCCCAGAACGTCCTCATCCGGTCGATCGAGGAGCTCCACGTCGAGTTCGCCCGCGAGGTCGCGACGGCCTTCGTCGACGTGGTCGTCGGCCACCACGACGTCGTACCCGTGACGCAGGAGCGCCCGCACCGTCGACTCGCCCGCAACAGCGAGTCCGTACACCAGCGCACGAGTCACGACTGCACCTGCGCCGTGAAGTCGGAGATGAAGATGGCGAGCGCCGACGCGACACAGATCGCCGAGATCAGCCAGAAGCGGATGATCACGGTCGTCTCGGGCCACCCGATCAGCTCGAAGTGGTGGTGGATCGGCGACATGCGGAAGAGCCGCTTCTTGCGGCCCGATGCCTTGAACACCCCCATCTGGATGGCGACCGATCCAGCCTCCATCACGTTGATGCCACAGATCAACACGATGAGCAGTGTCGTGTTGAGGGTCAGTGCGCAGAACGCCAGTGCGGCACCGATGGCGAGCGCCCCGACGTCACCCATGAAGATGCGCGCGGGCGCGGCGTTCCACCACAGGAATCCGAGGCATCCACCGGCGAACGCTGCCGCGAACACGCCCATGTCGAGCGGGTTGACCACCGTGCCGTAGATCTCCGGATTGCGGAACGCCCAGTAGGCGATGACGGTGAAGGCACCGAATCCCATCAGCGCGGAACCCGATGCGAGGCCGTCGAGACCGTCGGTCACGTTGACGGCATTGGTGGTGGCCCAGATGATCATGCCGGCCCAGACGATCCAGACGGCACTCGGCACCTCGAGCCCAGCTGCCCCTCTGGTGATGTTGATCGTCTCGGAGATCCCGGTCCCGACCACCAACCACCACGCCATACCCACGCTGGCCAACATCGTGAGGTAGTTCTTCTGCTTCCAGAAGATGCCGCGATTGTGCCGTTTGCGGACCTTGATGAAGTCGTCGAGGAACCCCATCAGGGCCATGAACAGCACCCCGACCCAGACGATCATCGTCTGGTCGGAGAATGCGAGCCCACGACGAAGGTGCGCGATGAGCCAGCCGACCAGCGCTGCCCCGACGATGGCGATCCCACCCATGGTCGGGGTTCCCTGTTTGAGCATGTGATGCTCCGGGCCGTGGTCCTCCTTGCCGAGAATCGGCTGGCCCTGACCGCGATCACGGAAGAACAGGATCAGGTACCGGGTGCCGAACAGCGAGACGATCATCGAGCTCGCTCCGGCGAGGATGATGGCGATCACGTGGCGGCCTCCAGACATTCGCGGGCGACGACCCGGTCGTCGAACTCGATCGTCCGGTCGGCGAATTCCTGGGTGGCCTCGTGGCCCTTGCCGGCGATGACGATCACGTCGCCGGCCCTGGCCGCCTCGATGGCAGCGCAGATCGCTGCACGGCGATCGACGATCGTCACGATCGTCGAGGCCGTGTCGACACCTCCGACGATCTCGTCGATGATCGCCTCGGGCGCCTCGCTGCGGGGATTGTCGGACGTGATCACCACACGATCGGCGAAGCGACTGGCGACGGCGCCCATCGACGGCCGCTTGGCGCGATCCCGATCGCCGCCGCATCCGAAGACCACGGTGAGCGAACCCGATGCTCCGACGACCTGACGCCCTGCCTCGAGCACCCGCTCGAGTCCGTCGGGTGTGTGCGCGTAGTCGACCAGGATCGTCACATCCCGTGTGCGGCTCTCGTCGGTCTCGACCATCTCGAACCGGCCGGGTACTGGCGGCAGTGCCGCCACGGCACCGGTCGCGACGTCGATGTCGATGCCCAACTCGACAGCGGTCGTCAGTGCCGCGAGCGAATTGGCGACGTTGAAGTCTCCGCCCATCGGCACCTCGACGCGCCGGCCTCGCCAGACGTAGCGGTGGGCGCCCGCCGCGACGTCGACCTCGGAGATGTCTCGGGTGCTGGAGGTGACGACGCGGAACTCACGTCCTTCGACCTCGCTCGCCACGGTGTCGGCGAGCAGCCGACCGTACGGGTCGTCCACGTTGATCACGCCCAGGTGCGAGAACTCTGGCGAGAACAAACGCGCCTTCGCGCGGAAGTACTCCTCCTGCGAACCGTGCAGGTCGAGGTGGTCGTGGCCGAGATTGGTGAACACGACCGCATCGAACTCGGTCCCGTCGGCGCGATGCATCGCGAGCGCGTGCGACGAGACCTCGAGCACTGCGGCCGTCTTTCCCGAGTCGACGAAGTGCCGCAGCAACGACTGCAGCTCGGGCGCCTCGGGCGTGGTTCGCGTCCCGTGGAGCGTGCCCACGACGCCGCACGGCATCGCGGCCTTCTCGAAGATCTGGGCCACCAGCGCGGCGGTGGTCGTCTTGCCGTTCGTCCCGGTGATGCCGACCGTCGAGAGCGCACGACTGGGGTGTCCGGACACCTCGGCGGCGATCGGTCCGAGACGAACACGGGTGTCGTCGACGACGATCTGGTGGACGGTGGTTCCGGCCTCGCGTTGCGCCGCTCCGAGGTCGAGGAGGTGATCAGCCAGCACGGCCGCGGCGCCCGCACGAACTGCGTCCGCGGCGAACGCGTGGCCGTCGAAGTGTTCTCCGCGAAGGCATGCGTACAGCGAGCCGGGCGTGACGTGGCGCGAGTCGTGAACGACCGTGTGGATCACCGTGCCCGATTCCGCGATGGTCCTCAGCTCACTCAGTCCGGTGACGTCAGACGTCGGGCGCATCGTAGGACTCACGGTGTCTGGCAACTCGCGGTGCCCGGCGCCGGCACGATGCCGAGTTCATGGATGAGCGTCGGAGCCAATTCGGCGAATACCGGCGCCGCTGCCGTGCCTCCGAAACGGCCGTCCGTTCCGGCCGGCGGTTCGTCGACCGAGACGAGCACGGTGACCTGTGGATCCTCGGCCGGGAAGAAGCCGACGAAGCTGGAGTAGTAGATGCGGTCGCCGTTCTCGTCGAAGTACGTCCCGTTGTCGGCCGCTTTGAACGCAGTTCCCGTCTTACCGGCAACCGACAGTCCGTCGACCTGGGCCCGTGTGGCGGTACCGGAACACACGACGTTGCGCATCATCTCGGTGGTCTGCACGGCAGCCAGTTCGGTGACGACAGGCCTGGTCTGCGACGGCTCGGCATCGATGACGTCGCCGTCCGGGCCAACCGTGGCCTTGACGAGCTTCGGGGCGACATAGGTGCCCCGATTGGCGATCGTGTTGATCGCCGCGACCAACTGCAGAGACGTGCTCGACACACCCTGACCGTACGCGACCGTCACGCGCTCGGAACCCCACAGGTCCTCCGGTTGCTTCAAGATGCCCGGGGATTCGCCGGGAAAGCCGAGCGCCGTCTTCGAGCCGAGACCGAACGCCGCCATGTACTCACGATGACGCTCGCGGCCCATCTCCTGCTGGACGAAGATCGTGCCGATGTTCGACGACTCGGTCAGGATCTGCGCCACCGACATCACTTCGTCCGGATGTTCGTGCGAGTCCTTGAGCAGGTCGTCGTAGTACTGCTTCCGCCACGGCACCACATAGGTCTTCTCGGGTGTGACCAGCCCTTCGCTGAGTGCGCTGGCGATCGTGATCACCTTGGCAACCGAACCTGGCTCGTACGCGTCAACGGCGGCGAAGTTGCCGGACGTGACCCCGTACTCGCCGGTCGTGTCGTCCCGTCGAACCGACGCCATCGAGTAGATCTCACCCGTGTCGGTGTCCATCGAGATCGCCGTGGCCCCCTTGGCGCCGAGTGCAGCCACCTGTTCGAGCAGCACCTGTTCGGTCGCGTACTGGATCGATCGGTCGAGGGTGAGCACGAGGTCGTCGCCGGCGAGCGGCTTCGCGGTGATCGTCTCCGAACCTGGAATCGAGCGCCCGCCGGGAGCGACCTCCCGGCGCATCTCTCCGCCTGTCCCGCTGAGCACGTCGTCGTACTGCAGCTCGAGACCGGAGATCCCGACTCCGTCGATGTTGGTCCGGCCGATGACGCTGCGCCCGGTATCGCCACCCGGCATCTCTCGACGGCTCTCCCGGTCGACGTTGACACCCGGCAGCTTCATCGCCGCGATCTGATCGCCGATGTCGGCGTCGGCCTGACGCTGTACGAAGAGGAACCCTCGGTCCTTGGCGGCGATCGCAGCGACGAGTTCGGCGACCTTGTCGTCCGGGAGCACGAGCAGATCGTCGAGGATCTGGACCGTCGCAGGCCCGTTGTCGATCAGCTTCGGGTTGATCGAGATGGTCACCGCCGGCACCGACATCGCCAGTTCCGCGCCGTGCCGGTCGAACACGGTCCCGCGCTGCGCCGGAACGGAGACCGAGCGGGTCCATTGGTTCGCAGCGGCCGAACGCAGGTTCTCCGCCTCGGTCGTCTGCAGGTACGCGACGCGGCCGATCAGTCCGAGCAACACGACGCCGATCACGACCAGCGCGGCGATCAAACGGCGGCGCGGTGACGCGGCACCGAATCTCGACGCCGTCCGGCGCGGTGCAAC
>JBGSII010000211.1:0-10567 GCA_041742555.1 Ilumatobacteraceae bacterium | reverse complement strand
GGCCGGGCTCGACGCGAGCGCTCGGAGGAGCCCGAGGGCCGACCACCAACGCACTCGCTGGCGGTGCGCGCCCGACGACGGGTCGCGGACGGTCTCGCGGGCGTAAGCAAGGACGTCGCCGAACACATTGCGATAGCTGGCCGACAGTTCGTAGGTGGTCTCGGCGTCGCGCCTCGACGGGAACGACGTGTCGGCTTCGAGGTAGTGGCGAATGTCGGGGCGGCGGCGCTGTACGAGGTGTTGGGCGAGACGTTCGCGGTGGTGTCGGTTGGCGTCACCGGTCAGCTCGTCGGGCAGCGACAGGAACTCGTCGTCGAGCAGGCCGAGCAGGCTGCGGAACGCACCCTCCTTGCCCGAGTGTGGCGTCGCCGTCACCAACACGAGGTGCCGGTTCTTGTCCTGTGAGAGTGCATGGATCAGCTGATGACGCTGGTGACGAGCGCTGCGGTTGCCTTCGCCGGCGTCTGCGCAGGTGTGGGCTTCGTCGACGATCACGAAGTCAGGACACGCCCGGATGAAGTCGTCGCGACGGCGGTCGCCCTTGATGAAGTCGATCGACACCACCGTGTTCGGGTACACGTCGAACAGCGACTGACCATGGAGGAGGCCACGCTCCAGGCGGGCAGCCGTCGACGACAGCACGAGCTCCGCGTCGATGTGGAACTTCTCCGCCAGCTCCTGCTGCCACTGCTCGGCCAGGTGCGGTGGGCACAGCACGCACATGCGCTGCGAGTCGCCCTGCTCCAACAGCTCCTTGGCGATCAAGGCGGCCTCGATCGTCTTGCCGATGCCGACGTCGTCGGCGATCAACAGGCGGACCGGATCGAGCTTGAGCGCCATCAGCAAGGGCACCAATTGATACGGACGCGGCGTCACTCCGATCCGGCCGATGGAGCGGAACGGACCCGCGCTGGAGCGAAACCCGAGCCGCAACGCATCGCGGAGCATGCGCGCCGACCGGTAGTCGCCGAGGTCGCTGGGATCGGGAAGCGCGAAGGTCGCCGACTCGATCGGTTCGAGATCGGTGAGGATCCCGGTGATCTCGGCGTCGGTGCCTCCCAGCGGTCGCAGCATGAGCAGGTCGTCGCTCGACTCGGGCAACACCACCCATTCCCGGTTTCGTGCTCGCACCAGCGAACCTGTCGCGTAGCTCATTCCGACCCCTCTCCGAAGACCGACCGATACGTGTCGACGAGTTGCGCCCAGTCGTCACGATGGCCGAATCGCAACGGCTTGTAGCCGAGGTCCTTGAACGCTTCGTCGATCACTCGATCACGCTCCTTGCGATCGGATGGATCGTGATGCGGACCGTCGATGAAGACCACGGCACACGCCTCGTCGTAGACGAAGTCGGGCTTGGCACCGGCGGCTTCGAAGTAGATCTGGGCGCGATCGGGCAGACGAAGACCACGTTCGCGGAGGAACGAGACGAACTCGGCTTCGAGCGGCGAGTCGACGAGTTCGATCAGCGAGCCAGCGCTGACGTTCTCGGTCGCCCGCAGACTCGCGGTGCGGAGATCCTCGAAGACAGGGATGACCTGCTGGCGATCGAGCAGCTGGTGGTCGATCTGGTTGCGGTACGACAGCAGGCAGTCGTAGCAGGCGGCCTCACACGGGTCGGCGAGAGCGCCGAGCGTGACGGGGTCGACGTGACAGCGACGCAGGGCCTCCCTCGCAATCCGAGGCCAGAGATCGGGCTCGTCGACGAGGCGTCGCAAAACGCCGGCCCCGCCTTCGGCCGATTCGTAGAACAGCAGCACCTTGCGGTCGTCGTACGACGGCAACGGTTCGGTGGCGAGTTCGTCTTCCTCGAGTTGGAAGACCACTTGGAATGCGGCCTTGAGCGCTGCTTCGAGCGACGCCATCTGTTCGGCGTCGAGCGGCGTCGACGGTTCGATCAGCAGCGTGTTGCGGGTGTCCTCCACGTAGGGGATGACGCGCTGGCGACGGTTCGACATCGGATCTTCGGGATCGAGATCGGCGTCGGCATCCTTGGCGCTCTCCCAGTAGCCGCGCTCGACGTCGAGCAGGAAGCCGTACTGCTCCTTCACCTGGCGGCGCCGCCAGCCGAGGTTGATCCGCCAGATCGTGGCCGTGTCGCCGTAGGCGAGCTTCAGGCGGGGTTCGCCATCGACGACCACTTCGGCTTCATCGACCGAAAGACGGCCGGTGCGCTCGGCGAAGTGCACGCCCGAGATGATCTCGTAGCCCTTGCGCTGGCGTTCCTCTTCGTCGGAGGTGATCCGGTCGCGGCGCACGGTCGACACGTTCTGGAGCCGGAACAGGTCACGCATCGCTGCTGGTAGCTCGGCGCTGCAGCGGCGGCACACGTCGGGGCCGGGGAGGGTCGGGATCGGGTGGAGGTAGCCGCAGTTCTCGCAGCGCTTGACCTGGGTGGTCACGACACCGCCGGTCGAGTCGTCGACGTCGCCGACTGGCAGGATCACCTGGTTGATCCGGTAGCGGGTGCCCTCGTGGTAGATCAGGCTCTGCGGGCCGAACTCACTGATCGCCAGGAATCGGGGGCGTTGCACGAACTCGGGATTGCTTCCGGCCGATCGCTGGCCGGGAATGAACGCCGACAGCGGGAGACGGGGGAAGGAGTAGCCGGGCAGGAAGCCCTCGGCGGCGAAGTAGCGGTAGGTGTAGAAGTCGGACTGGTTGCGGTTGTCGGACTCGGCGCGAAGCAGGTCGAGCTGGTTCTCGGCCTGGCGGCGGAGACGTTCGGCCTGCACACGGTCGGACTTCGGCCGGTTGGCCGACTGCTTGATCTTCGACTGCTCACGGGCCTGCTGCAGCGCGGAGCGGTACAGCGACCGCCACCGGTACAGCGCGTTGCCAAACTGCGCGGGAACCGCGTTGAGGGTGTCGTCGAGCCAGGTGTCGGACCACCACGGCGCCTCCCGCAGACGGGGTTCGAGATCAGAGAGGACCGACTTGGCGCGCTGATTGGCGCGTGCCCGAGATCCGGCGTCGTCGAGGTGCGCCTGGACCGACGGGAACACCTTCGGGTCGTCCAATGCGTCGTCCAGGTCGAGCACATCGGTCATCGACTTGCCGAGGTCGAGCCCGCTCTCGGCGAGCCACACGGCATGCACGTGTGCTCGGAGCAGGTCCTCGTTCGCGAGCTCGAGACGCGGCGCCTCGACTTGTCCGGCCACCATCAACTCGGGCTGGCGGAAGAAGTGCTGATCGTGGCTGCTGCCCGCCGAGCAGTACGTGAACACCAGCGCTGGCTGACCGCTTCGACCAGCGCGGCCCGAACGCTGGGCGTAGTTCGCCGGGGTCGGCGGCACGTTGCGCATGTTGACGACGTTGAGCTGTGAGATGTCGACACCGAGCTCCATCGTTGGCGAGCAGTACAGCACCGGGAGTTCCGCTCGCCGGAACCGGTCCTCGCGGTCGAGGCGAAGGTCGTAGGGCACCTGCGCGGTGTGCTCGCGGGCCTCGACGCCGAGAAGATCCTCGCCGACGTTGCGGTACAGGTCGACGAAGAAGCTGTTGGTCTCGATGCCTTCGTCGGGCAGGTTCGGCATACGAATGTGGTCGTGATACGGACGAGTGCCGTCTGCGACCTTCCACCGCATCGCTGACGCCGGGAGCTGAAAGCGAGGGTGACCGTCGTTGTCGGCGCCGACGATCTCGACCAGGCCGTAGAGCTTGAGACGGTCGAAGAGCTGCTCGATGATCTCGGTCGTGTCGTCGAGTGTCAGCTTGCCGTTGGCTCCGAGCGACTTGGCGCGGCGCAGGAACTGGCCGTAGCCCCCGCGCGACGAGACGTACACCCAGTCGCGGTCGTCCCGAGGCTGACGACTCCGGATGAGGACCTGTTTGCCGACCTCGAGGCGTTCGTCCTCGATCGACCAGACACCGTCGAGACGCTGGTTGTCGCGCTTGCGCATGCTCTCCTGGTAGTCGGGATCGAGCGCTTCCACCCGGATGGCGAGCTCGCGGCGGATCGTGTCGAGCAGTACGCCGAGGACGTGTTCCCGCGTCTCCGGGGTCGCCGTCCGGAGCGCGTCATGACAGTCGGCCCAGTCTTCGTCGGTCGAGGCGAGTTCGGAGAGCGACTCGTACTCGATGACCAGCTGACCGGTCTGTTCCAGGTTCGGCTGGGTGATCCGCCAGCCGCGGACGAGGTCGCGGTAGAGGCGGTAGGCGAGCACTTCGCGGAACACGCGGTCGGTGTCAGTGCGGGCCGCTCCCTTGAGTTCCTTCTCGCGGGCGTACGCGTCGAATGGCAGGTTCAACGACTCGAACACCTTCTGCGGAACCTCGTCATAGGTGAGGCCCTGCTCGCCAGCGTCGGCGACGGCGCGCCACAGCGCGGCGCGCAGCAGGGTGACCTGTACAAAGTCGTTGAAGTGGCCGGCCTGCAGTGACGCGTCCTGGCGGTTGTCGGTGAACGACAGGAGTTTCTTCGCGTCGTCGCTCAGCTCGGTGTCGGCGCGCAGCTCGCGAATGGCGGCCAACGACATGACGGTGGTGGCCGTCGAGCGACCCTCCGACCCGAGGGTCGTCAATCGACCGAAATCGCGACCGACACGGCCCGCGTAGGCGACGCCGCAGGCCGGACAGAACCGGAACGGCGTCGGCGACCACCAGGCAGTAGTTGCCTGATCGTCGTCGTCCATGGCCAGTTCGCCGTCAGGGCGGATCCCAATACGTCGGGGGACCTCGTTCTTTCGATTGGAACGGATGAGGCCCCGTTCGTCGATCCAGTCATCCGGGATCCGGCGCAGCACTTCGTCCGCGTCGTCGGGCCACGGCTGGTCGTCCGACATGTAGAGGAATCCGAATGTCGTGTCCTCGGTGGCGCCCATCTCGCCGAGATCCCGGGGCACCAGTCGGGTTCCGGTGTCGTGGGCTTCCTGTCGCACGACGTAGTAGTCCTGGCCGCACGCACGACAGAACGCGAGTGGGAGCAGCGTGCGATTGCGGTCACCGGGCACGAACCGCTGCCGGTCGAGTGTCAGGTACCGGGATGTAGCCGGCTCGGGTGAGGCGTACACGGTGTCACCGCGGCTCAGGAACTGGTGGAGACGGAACGCGAAGACCGGGAAGCCCGTCGTCGGGTTGACGACGTCGTAGCCGGCCATCAGCTGCTCGCGGATCATCTCGCGGCCGCGGTTCTGTTCGACACCTGTCAGCGCTTCGAGCTGGGCAGCTCCCGCCTTCGGTCCGTCGATCGCCGACGGGACTGCTCGCACAACGCGGTCGTCGACGGTCTGGAGACCGAACGTCGACTCGATCCAGATCGACAACGGGTCGCTCACGAAGGCGCCGAACTCCGCTGGTGGCTTGGCTCCCGAGCGCAGGCGGTCAGCGAGGGCCGACACGAACGCGGGGTCGGTGATGTCGTCGTCGGTGGTGACTCGCTGCAGCGTCTCGCTGATGACATCGTCGGCCCGGACCTCGTCACCGAAGAGCAGCGAAGCGACGGCGGCGACCTTTGCCTGGCGGTCGGCGTGTGAGCCCTCGGTGGACAGCGTCGCTGAGGTGCCGACACAGCGGAGGTCGTCGGAGCCCGAGGCTTCCCTGAGCCGACGGACGAGCAGGGCCACGTCGGCGCCTTGGCGGCCGCGGTAGGTGTGCAGCTCGTCGAGCACGAGGAATCGGAGGTCGCCAAGCTGACCGACGAGCCGGCGATCGAGGTACCGCGTGAGCACCAGCTCGAGCATCACGTAGTTGGTGAGGATGATGTCGGGCGGGTTCTGCCGGATCTCCTGGCGTTCCTCGTCGTTCTCCTGACCGGTGTAGCGCCGGTAGGTGACAGGGGGTCGATGACCCCACGGGCCGTGGCCGAGGAACTTGTCCAGCTCTTCCTTCTGGCTGTTCGCAAGGGCGTTCATCGGGTAGACGACGATTGCCTTGACGCCCTTGCCCGAGCCGGTCCGAAGGACATGGTCGACGATCGGGATGATGTAGCTGAGGCTCTTGCCCGAACCGGTGCCGGTCGTGAGGACGTAGTTGCGATCGTCGCGAGCTGACCGGATCGCATCGACCTGGTGGCGGTGCAACGTCATCTCACGGCCGGTCTTGTCCGCGTCGGACTTCCCGATCCGGAAGATCTGCTCGCACTCGGGAAGCAGCAGGCCTTCCTCGACGAGCTGGCGGACGGAGCCTCCGGACTCGAACGCCGGGTTCAGGCCGAGCTGCGGGTGCGGCCAGAGGCGACCCGTGTCGAACGCCTCGTCGACGCGTGCCTTGATGCGCTCATCGCGAATGCGAATGAAGCTGCTCGCATACTCGCGATAGGCCTCGATCAACTTGTTCCGGAGCTCGAAGACTTCCACTACTGCGTGCTCTCGTTCCTTTGGGTCATGCCGAGATCCGATCGAACCGTTCGAGCGATGATTGCAGAACCTCCGACGGATCGCCGTCGTACAGGACCACCAGCAGGTCGCGGGCTCGGGTCATCGCTACGAAGAGCTGCGAGATCGACAGCTCGCGAGCCTCCGCCGCCTCATCGGCGCTGTCACCATCGCGGGGAGGCCTCGGGAACACCCCGGCTGACAGTGCGGGGAGGAACACGACTTTGAATTCGAGGCCCTTGGCGCGGAAGTACGTTCCGACCTTGACCTTGTCGTTCGGGCGGCCGTCGTAGTCCTCGAGCTTCTGCGTTGCGACGCCTTCCGCTCCGAGACGCTTGACGGTCTGGTCGACGAGGTTGTTGGTCGGGAGCAGGACGCCGATGTCGCCGCTCCCCACTCGTTCGAGTGCCGACAGTTCGACGACTCGGCGGGCGACCTCGTCGAGCTGGTGGTCGAGATCCTTGGCTTCGATCAGCAGCGGGCGGTCGCCACGGCGATAGGTGGTGGCCGCCTCGTCGCGGCGACGGAACTCTTCGCCGAGGTCGTCGATCTCACTGTCGCCGGCGACGGTTTGGGCCATGTCGATGATCTCGTCGGTGTTGCGGTAGTTCGTCGACAGCAGCGTCGTGCGGCCCCGCACCTCGACGCCGGCCTGGCGGAGCTTGAAGCCGCCGGCGTAGATGCGCTGGGCACCGTCGCCGAGGATCATCAGCCCGTTCTCACGGTCGGTTGAGTCGGGTCCATTGACGAGCGCCCGGAGGAGCTGCAAGCCGACGAGGGTCAGGTCTTGTGCTTCGTCGACGATGATCGACGAGTACGTCGGTGCGCCGGCCTTGCGGGCGTGGTCGCGGGCCCGAAGGAGCACGTCGGCGAAGTCGATCGTGCCGCGCTTGGCCATCTGCTCGTCCCACTCCCGCATGAGATCCCAGACCTGGGTTCGCTGCGCGCGGCCCATAGGCGCCCGCCTGCCCGTGCGTTGGATCTCCAGGTAGGAGTCGAGGTCGGCGATCCCGCGACCCTTGATGACCTTGGCGATTTCATCGCGCAGGTACTCGCGGCCGAACCCTGCATCGCCGAGAGGTGTGCCCGAGTAGACGACCCGCTTGAACGCCGTGGCGAACGCAGACGCGATGAGCCGCTTGTCGGTGTTCACCTTGTCGCCTGCGCGTGTGCAGATCTGCCGGGCCAGCCGATCAACGTGGATGAACTCGACCTCACCGGCTCGCGCCGAAGGCAACCTGAGATAGAGCGACTCGAACACCGGTGGGAGTGACTTGATGTAGGTGGTGAACAGGATCGGCTGCGTCACCAACTTGCCGCGATTCTGTTCCGCCAACCACGCCGCCCGGTGAAGCCCGACAACGGTCTTGCCAGTGCCGGCGGCGCCACGCACGCGGGATGGGCCGGCGTACTGCTTCGAAACGACATCGCGCTGGTCCGGATGGAGGAACACCATCCAGTCCTCGATCGGCTCACCGAGGACTTCACGGAGCACTTCGGGCTCGGTTCGTGTGAACCAACCACCGGACTTCGCGTCGGCGAGTTGACGTTCGAGTTCCTTGTCCTGCTCGGTCGCAACCGGCTCCTCGGCTTCCTCGGTCTCGGTGGGTATCTCCGAGACACCTTCCGGGGAACTGGTCGTCAGAAGGTTGAACGCACGCTCGAACAGTTCGTCGCCGAGTGCTTCTTCAAGCTCGAACAGCTGGTCGTCGTTGTCGAGCCGCCGAAGCACTGCGATCACGTGCGGCGCGAAACCAGCCGACGCGAGTTCGCCATCGGTCCACGGCATGAACAGCCGCCCATACGCAACTCGCTGCTCGCGGTAGTCGCGCTCGATGCCGGTGTCCGGAGCTTCTTCGACGACCGTGACGACTCGCTCGGTCGAGTCGAACGCGATCGCCATCCGCTTGGCCCGTTCCTGCACCGCATGTGTGCCGTAGAGCAGGACGACAACGGTCTTGTTGAACAGCTGCCAGACGAGCCTGCGATCGGTCGTACGACCGCCGACGTCGGACGAGTAGATCTTCTTGCCGTTCTTCGCCTTCCCGACGTCGTGGGTGTGCAACGCCGGGCTGCGGAACGGGTCCGTGCGGAGCTCGAGCAGCGTGTCCACGAGCGCAGCCTTGAACGCGTCGTCGCGGCGCAGGGAGGCGACGCAGTCCCAGAAGGTCTGAGACTCGTAGACGTCGTAGCTCATCCCAACGCTCCGATCGCCTGCTGTGTCACCCTCACTGAGAGTAGTCGCCAGGTCGGTGAGCGGCCCGGGACCACCTCGGGGGCGTGCGGCGTCAAGGGCATCTCCAGATAGAACGGCACTACCGACTCCCCCCTTGAGCCATTTTTCATGGAGGAGGAGTCGTGGACGGATACCGCTTGGATCTGTCATCACAACCCGACTGGCGCCCACTCGAGCAGCTGCAACGACTGTGTGCTCAGCGGTCCGAGTTCCCAGTCGTCGATCTCGCTGGATTCATCTACTGCGGCCAGCTCGTTGGAGCCGCAGGTCCCCCAGTCGCGTTGTACAAGCACGGTCGAACTCGGCGTTACCTCTGCCTCGATGCCTGCGGGCATGCCTACGTCGTGTCAGGGGCTCGGAACATGCTGGAGGCGAACGTCGTGCCGTTGTCTCAAGCTTTGGGACGACTGGGAACGGCCCGCTGGAGGTAGTTCAGGCGCGAGCTTTTGCTTCCACTTGGGCGATAACTCAAGTCGACCCCAGCCCGGTCCGAATGATTCAGCATGCGCGCAGCGCGCTAGCGAAGGGACCGAAGGAGCGGTATGAGACGACGGATCAACGTCGGTGACCACGTATCTCCGCAATGGCTGGTAAACCAGACCGGGGTGACCAGACGGGAAGCAACCTGTTTCCATCGAGCCTTCCTTCACGTCGTCGAGACCGCTCTCCGCGACGACCAACTCGTCATCCTCCCGGGCCTTGCGTGCGGACCATCTGCACTCCAGAACACGATCACCGCGCTTGATGCCGAACTCCCCGCCGACGCTCCGAGCCTCTGGGTTCGTCCGGGTCACGAGATCGCCGGGCTTCTCGGACTGACCGGGTGGGACGCGACGTCAATCACCACGCTGGCCGATCTAGTACCGGCGATCGATCGCAAACTTCATGCACTCGGATGTCCGATTTCGGATCGGGGATTCTTTGGTTTGATTCGCGCCGCCACGGACGAGATCGAGGCCGAATGGGAACACTTGACGTTCAATCTGAGTCCGGTTGAACGCGAGTCATCCATCGAGGACTGGGTCATGGACAATCTCGGGCACGTCGGCTCGCTGATGGACATGCCGTCGCTCGAGATCTATCAAAACGGAGCCGGTCGTTCGGGCCGCCAATGGCGATTCGCCAACGGTCGTCGCGCCGACCTGGTCTGTCGTACAACGGAGGACAGCGATCGGATCCCCGGCGGCACATGGTTGGTGATCGAACTGAAGGCGGGCTACGGAGTCACAGTTGATGTCGACCAGATCAGTGAGTACGTAGAGCTCATCGAGGAAGAATTGGCGGATCCTGACGAGGGAGTGCTCGGATGTCTCCTCGCCGACGGGTTCGATCCGGACACTGCGAGTCGTATCCGCGAGACGGACGCTCCCGTCTTCCTTCAGACCTTGACAGCGATCGGATTCCACGACGCACGCTTCGCCGACGCGGTGGTCGTCGGCTTGTCGTCGCGGGGTTCGAATGACGCTAACTGGACTCAGATCGGCGCAACAGCGCCAGGTCCGCGCGCGTGACGAGGCCGTGATCGATCGCGATCTGGACGATCACGTAGCGGGCGCCCTTGTCGTCGGTATCGAAGCCGAACGCCTCGTGGATAGAAGCGACGTGACGCTCGATCACCCTGATCCTCACCTTCCGGCGCGCCGCCAGCTGCCGGTTGGTCGGCGTGCCAGCCGGACCGACTCCGAGCGCTGGCTCGCACATGGCGACAAGCGTGTCGAACCATGCGTAGGGCTTCCCGTTGGCCGTTCGCCAGCGGACCTCTGACATCGGCGGCGCGGTGAACAAGCCGGCCTGCTTGTCTCTCGCAGCGTCAGCCAACCGCTCGCGCATCTCCGGTCCCCACGCGCTCGACCATCGATCTGCAGCGTGGCCCCCCGTCACCCTGACGTCGAGGTAGTCGTACTCCTCGCCGAACTCGACGATCACGGACGCATCGGCGAACGGCACGCTCACGGGGCCGACGCCACACGGGACGTACAGCCGCGACGGTGTCGTGCGGTCGGCCACGACGAAGCCG
>JBGSII010000210.1:0-4522 GCA_041742555.1 Ilumatobacteraceae bacterium | reverse complement strand
GCGGCGCGCCAGCGCTACGTCGACGCCAACCCCACGAGTGCGCAGTGGGCCACGCGTGCTGCCGACGTCCTCCCCGGCGGCAACACGAGATCGGTCCTCCACTTCGATCCGTTCCCGTTCCGCGTGGCCTCGGCGGAGGGCAAGTACCTCGTCGACGTGGACGGGCATCGATACATCGATCTGCTCGGCAACTACACAGCGGGTCTGCTCGGGCACTCGCCCGAGCCGGTTCGCGCCGCGGCTCACGAGGCCATCGACGGCGGTTGGGCGCTGGGCGCCGTGCATGCGAACGAGGTCCGACTTGCCGAGTTGATCGTCGAGCGGTTCGGCTCGATCGAGCAGGTGCGCTTCACCAACTCGGGTACCGAGGCGAACCTGATGGCCCTCGCCCTGGCGACGAATCACACCGGACGCCGTCGGGTCCTTGTGTTCGACGGTGGCTACCACGGCGGTGTGCTGACGTTCGCCGGTCACCGCGATGTCAACGTGCCCCACGACTGGATCGTCGCTCGATACAACGACGTCGAGGGCCTCGACTCGGTGTTCGACGAGCACGGCCGCTCGATCGCCGCTGTACTGATCGAGCCGTTGCAGGGTTCGGCCGGATGTATTCCGGGCGACCCCGACTTCCTCCGAGCGCTGCGACGCCACTGCCACGAGGCCGGCTCGCTGCTGATCTTCGACGAGGTGATGACGTCGCGGCTGGCGCCGGGCGGTGCACAAGCGTTGCTCGGGGTCACTCCCGACCTCACGACACTCGGCAAGTACCTCGCCGGGGGGTTCACGTTCGGAGCGTTCGGGGGCAGGCGCGAGCTGATGGCTGCATTCGACGCGAGCGCCGGTGGTCGCCTCGGGCATGCCGGCACATTCAACAACAACGTGGTGTCGATGGCCGCCGGTGTCGCCACCCTCACGGAGGTCCTGACCCCGGACGTGCTGGCGGCGACGAATGCTCGCGGCGAGCGGCTTCGATCCGACCTGAACGCCACGTTCGCTCGCCAGGGCGTGCCGATGTGCGCGACCGGGGTGGGATCGCTCATGAACGTGCACGCCACCGCAGGTCCGGTGAGCGGCATCGACGACCTGCGCTCCGCCGACGACCGGTGGAAGGAACTGCTGTTCTTCGCCGCGCTCGAGGAAGGCTTCTACCTCGCCCGACGGGGATTCATCGCCCTGTCGATCGAGATCACCGACGACGACGTCGACACCTTCGTCGTGTTCGTCGACCACTGGGCGGCGTCGATCACATCGCGCGTCTGATTGCACCAGGGGTCAGACCCCTGATGCAATCAGAGTTCGTCGAGGATCTGTTGGCGCTTCGCGGCGTATTCGGCGTCGTCGACGAGCCCTTGGGCCTTCAAGTCATCCAGCGCGGCGAGGCGTTCTTGCGGCGACTTGTCCGCGGGGGAGGACGGCGGTGGCGGGACGTGCTGTTGCATCGCCCTGGCGAGCGCCGCAGCGTCTCGGTTGGAGTCCGCCTGCTCGTCGGCCTCGACTCCGGCGAAGATCAGTGCTCGGACGTGCTCGGGGTTGGGGATGTTCTCGAACACCGAGTCACCGGTCTGGCCCGCCGACTCGATCGTGACGACGCCGTTGTTGAGCATCCGAGCGATGAACGACTGCTCGAAGTTGACGTTGTTGACACGATTGAGGGGAATCGACACGCCGCGGCGGCGGAAGATCCCGCTCTGGTACGCCACGCGCTGGTCGGTGATCGCGAAGCGTGTCGTCTGCCACTGCACGAATGCGTAGATGGTGTTGAACAACAGCACGACGAATGCAATCAGCGTGATCCAGCCGAGCGTCGTGTCGACCCAGTCGGCGTCGACGGTCCACAGGAGCAACAGCAGACCGATCAGGCCGAGGCCTGCCAACACCTGCTTCCAGAAGTAGAACCAGTGCGGGTTCGAGGCCAGCACCAGCTTCTCGTTGGGCATCAGATCGATGTCGGGTCCGAACATGGCGCGAACTGTAGTACGAGGGCAGGGTCACGAAATGATGCGGGTGAGCGCCGTCGCGGCGGAAGCCAGCAGCACGACCACCACGAACGGGAGTCTGCGCCACAGTGCGACTCCCGCGACGACGAGTCCGACCAGCCGTGCGTCGAGCACCACCGCCCTCCCGTCACCCACCGTCGACGCGATCGTGAGCGCTGCGAGCAGTGCCGCCGGCAGCAGGTCGACCACCTGCTGGACACGCAGCGGCAGCGTGCGATCGCCGAGCACGAGCGGGCCGGCAGACTTGAGCGCAAAGGTCCCCACGGTCATCACGATCAGCACGATGGTGGCGTCACTCACGACGACACCCCTGGATCGGAGACCGATGCGTCATCTCCGGGCCGGCGCCGTGCACCGATCTGAGCGACTGCGACACCGAACATCGATGCGAGGATCGGCACCCCGGGCGGGGCGAGTGGGATCAGCGCGAGTGCGATCACCGCGCCGGCGATCGCGACACGACGTTGCGGTGCAATCGACAGCCGGGGCCACAGCAGCGCGAGGAACGCCGCCGGGCCGGCCGCATCGAGGCCGAGATCGGTGATCAGGTCACCCGCTCCGGCAAAGGCGACGTGGCCGACGAAGGTCGTCAGGTTCCACACCACGAACACGCCGACGCCGGCAACCAGATAGCCGTAGCGACGCCAGCGTCGCTCCGTCTGCGCCGTACCGACCGCCGTCGACTCGTCGATCATCAGCTGCGACATCGCCGCTCGCTGCCACCAGGTCCCGAACAGCGCGGGTGCCATGATCACCCCGAACGCGAGCGACCGCGCATTCAGCAGCAGTCCGGCGATCGCCGCAGAAGCAATCGATCCGCCGTCACCGAGGATCTCCACCGCGGCGAACTGCGAGCTCCCACCGAACACGAGCAACGAGAAGCCCATCGCCTGCACCAGCGAGAGTCCCGCCGTGGCGGCAGCGGCGCCGAACACGATGCCGAACGGGGCCACGGAGGCGACGATCGAGGCCGACTGACGGTGGATCGCACGCTTGCGGGCGGCGTCGTCGAGCTCGTTCACGTCGCGCAGTCTTGCGCCGGTAGCGTCGGGCGACGTGGTCGTGACGGGTGGTGACAGTGCTCGGTCCGTACGACGACCGGCGGCGTCGTTCAAGGTCCGTCGACGTTCGCTCTCGTCGAAGCGGCAAGCAGAGTTCGACGAGTGGATCCGACGCTGGGGTCTCGACCTGGATGGCCCTGTCCTCGACTGGTCCGACGTGTTCGGTCGGCAGGCCGACGTCGTGCTCGACATCGGCTTCGGCCACGGTGAGTCGACGATCGAGTTGGCTGCCGCCCAGCCGGATCTCGACGTCGTCGGCGTCGAGGTGCACACTCCGGGTGTCGTCACAGTGCTCGACGCGATCGAGCATCGCGATCTGCACCACATCCGGGTCGTCCACGGCGATCTGCTCCCGTTCCTCGATCGCGTGGCGCTCGAGTCGCTCGCCGTCATTCGGATCTACTTCCCGGATCCGTGGACCAAGCGTCGCAACTTCCACCGCCGGCTCGTGGCCCCCGACGTCGTCGAAGCGCTCACCGATCGCCTGCGCATCGGCGGCCAGCTCCACCTCGCCACCGACATCGCCGACTACGCCGCGGTGATGCTTCAGGTCTGCGCCATCGAGCCACGGCTGCGAGGCGGTGTGATCGAGCGTCCCGATTGGCGCCCGCTGACACGGTTCGAACAGCGCGGCCTCGACGCCGGCCGATCCCCCACCGATCTCCTCTACACCCGGGGTGTTACATCTGGGGTCAGACCCCAGATGTAACACCCGCGCCCGAGGTCAGGCGACGGGTGACAGGGTCTGCGGCCGGAGTTCCTCGAACGTGTCGATCCTGCGGATCGAGGGGAACACCACGGCGAAACTCGCAGCGATCGCCACGGTGATCAAGCCGCCACCCGCGATTGCCCACGGTACGCCGAACATCCGCGCCGCCACGCCACTCTCGAATGCGCCCAGCTCGTTGGATGCACCGATGAACACCCCCTCGACCGCGCTGACACGGCCGAGCTGATCGTCGGGCGTGACCAACGGGACAATCGAGCCGCGGATGAACATCGACACCATGTCGGCCGCCGAGATCACCACCAACGCGGCAAACGCGACGGCGTAGTTGTGCGTGAGCCCGAACACCATGGTGCCGAGCCCGAAGATCCCGACCACCGCCAACAGCGTCGGTCCGACGCGTCGCGTGATCGGTCGGGTCGCCAGCCAGATCGCCATCACAGCGGCACCGATGCCCGGTGCCGCGCGCAGCCACCCGTACGCGATGTCGCCGACACCGAGCTGTTCGCTCGCGACGGCCGGGATGAGCGCAATCGCCCCTCCGAAGAGCACCGCGAACAGGTCGAGCGAGATCGTGCCCAGCACCACGGGGGTGTGCCGGACGAAGCGCAGACCCTCCAGTGCCGAGTGCACCGTCGGACGGTCCGTGATCCGCTCGGGCTCACGCGCGTACACGATCATCAGGATCGGGAGGATCGCCGCGAACTCGAGCGCCGCTGCGAGCGCATAGGCCTCAC
>JBGSII010000209.1:0-8313 GCA_041742555.1 Ilumatobacteraceae bacterium | reverse complement strand
GACACGGTGGTGGCCGCCGGCGTCGAACTCGTCGACGATGGCGGCGGACTGCGTGCGGTCGACGCCGCGACCGGCGACCCCGTCGCGTCGCACGAGTCGTTCTGGTTCGCGTGGAGCCAGTTCCATCCGACGACGGAACTCTGGGCACCCTGACCCGTTCGAAGTTGCTCAGTCGGCCTGGCCGGTCTGGCGAAGGAACGTGAGCGAGTCCCACAGGTCGGTTCGGCGCGCGACGAGCCCGTCACGTACGTCGAACCACATCACACCGGGGATGTCGATCGGCGTCCCCTCGTAGGTCGCCTCGAACCGGTACCGAGCAACAGCGCCCGCCGAGCCGCGTCCCGAGGTGTCGTGTGCGATCTCGGCGAGGTCGACCACGGCGTACCGCGCGCCCGCGAACGTCGACAGGAAACCTGGCAGGCGACGCCGGTACTCGTCGCGTCCGACACAACCAGTGCCGAGTTCGCTCAGGTGCTCGTTGACGAAATCCTCCGTCACACACGCCGCAACCGCGTCCGGATCGCCGCCGGCGAACGACCCGAGATACGACGTCACGATCTGGCGAGGAGTACCCACCTCCGCAACGGTACCCGCGTCGCGATGTGGTCGAATGAGACCGTGGCCGACGACGATCCCGACGATGCGTCGCCGTGGTCGCGCGATGACTGGGTTCCCGACAGCGCGGTGCCGGATGAGGGCGCGTTCGTTGTCCTGCCGCGTGCGGTGGTGGAGGGATCGGACGCTGCACCGGACGCACGCGAGCCCCGTCCGGAGGAGTTCGACGGCCTGCCTGATCGAGGCGACACGACGGGGCCGTCCTCGACTGGTCGCAAGGTCGTCGCCGGCGCGGTGGTCGTTGCGCTCCTCGTCGGTTCCGCGGGCGCCCTGTTGCGCAGTGGGAGCGATCCTGACGGATCGCCCGAGCCCACTGCGGCCTCCGAGTCCGTCGGCGAGGTGGTGGTCACGTCGGCGCCCACCGAGTCGAGCGCTCCGTCCACCGAACCCATCGAGATCCCGGTCGCCCCCGAACCGGGCCAGTCCGGCACCGACACCGACGCCGGCACGATCGCGCCGGTCGTCGTCGGTGAGCCCCCGTCGTGGACCGAGCGGACGATCGTGGTTCCCGAGGAACTCGCCTCGATGGCGCCGACCGAGGTGGTCACGCTCTCTCAGGCCGGCGTCGGCATGGGCGTCGTCAACGTCACCGAGTTCCCGAGCGGCCGCAACCGGAGTGTCGATGTGTCCGACGTCGCCCAGGGCGAGCTGCAGCTGTCTGTCGGCGACGACACCATCGTGGTGTTCGACTCGACGACGCTCATCCAGATCCGCGATGGCGAGCCGGTCATCGAGACGGAACTGAACGACGGCATCATCTTCGTGCAGCCGAGGGCCGGCACTGACGACTTCGTCGTGACCACCCCCAGGACCGGCGCCGATGCGCCGGAGCAGGACTGGCTGCTGCGACCCGACGGCTCGATCGAACTGCTGAACAGCCGGTTCCTCTCCGAGACGACGTTCTTCTCGCGCGTCTTCTCCCCGTTCGGTGATGCGCTCTTCAGCGGTCCGGGCGGGGTGTACGCGGTCGACCAGCGTGACGCCGCTCGGCGCATCAGCACCGGGACGCTGCTCGCATCGGGCACTCGTCACTGGGCGATCGAGGAGTGCGATGAGACGCTGCGCTGCAAGTACTCCATCGTCGCGTGGGACACGGGCGCCGTGACGACCGGCGATCTCCAGGCCCTCGAGCGATTCGGGTACTTCGACCCCTCCACGCGAATCTCGCCTGACGGCCGCACGGTCGCGTATCGGAGTGACATCGATGGGTCCGGTCGTCGAAAGCTGCTCGACGTCGCCACCGGCACCTCGATCACGGCGGACCGCATCGACCGGATCTTGTACCAGGACAGCTGGGCGTCGGACTCGTCCGGACTCTTCTTCACCGAGTCCGCACTCCAGTTCGTCGCCCGAGACACGGGAGCGATCGTCGAGATCGCCGACCTCGACTTCATCCGTGCGGTCGCCACCCGACCGCCGACCTGGCCGGGCCCCTGACGCGGGAGGGCCGGGTCAGGACGACAGCAGGTCGTCGAGCGACTTCGAGATCGAACCCAGGTCGGGCCGGTCGTGGTGCGCGAGACGGGTCAGGTAGGTGATCGCCACCTCGTTGCGCTCGACGATGCCGCCGTCGGTGTCGGGTGCGAGTTGCACGACCGAACCCCATCCCATCTCGACGGTGAACGCGTCTTCGTGGCCCGGGATCGGCTTGAGCTTGGCGTCGGCCATCGAACGCGGTGGCGCCGAGCCGACTTCTGCGAAATGCCACGAGCCGAAGTCCTCGATCGGCACGTCCGGCACGTTGATGTTGACCACGACGGGTTCGATCGGCATGTCGTCGACGAGCGCCTGGGCGACGGCCTTCGCGACGGTCGCAGCGCTGTCCCAGTGCTGGGTTGCGATCGACTCGTCCCAGCCCTGACCCTCGACCCCGAAGCCGGTGACCGCCTGGCTGACCGCGATACCGGAGATCCCACCGTTGCGTCCCGTGAGCGCGGCGCCCACCGTGCCCGAGTGATAGACGGCGCGTCCGACGTTCGCGCCGGGGTTGATGCCACTGACGATCAGATCGAACGGAGGCCCGAACGCCCCGAGCCGGGCGAACATCACGCACAACGCCGGCGGGCCGCTGACCTTCCAGATCGCGTTCGCGGGGCAGTCGTCGATGTGGTCTCGCCGCACCTCGGGTTGGATCAGGTGCAGGGCGCCGAGCGCCGCGCCGGCGCCTGAGAACTCCTGGTCCGGTGCGACGACGTGAACCTCGTGGTCGCCCTCGAGTTCACAGATCGCTCGGGTCAGGACGTGGAGTCCGATCGAGTCGATGCCGTCGTCGTTGGTCACCAGGATGCGCATGGAACCATCCTCGCAGGCTCGTGCGACATTCAGCTGAACGGAAGGTGAACGATCGGCAGTCGACGCCGTGGTTCGGGTTCAGACGGCCTCGACCGGTGTTCGAGGGGTCACCGTTGCGCGGGAACTGACGAGTGTGAACAGCGCGAGACCCGTCATGACGAGGGCCATGCCCACGACCTGGGGCGGGCGGACCTCCTCGCCGAGAACCAAGAACGCGAAGAAGACGGCAAGCGCGGGCTGCGCCGTCTGCATGATGCCGATCGTCGCGATCGGGATGTGCTGTTGGGCGAACACGATGCAGCCGTGGCTCAGCATGCCGGTGAGCAGCGTCAGGATCGCGACGACGAGCCAACCCTTGGCGCTCAGTCCGAACACGTCCGCCCCGGCGATGAGCGCGGCGATCGGCCCGGCGGTGAGCACTCCGATCGGCATCATGCACGCCATGAAGTCGAGCGTTCCCACTCCGGAGGTACGGGCTCGCTTCGACGTGAGGAGATACGTGGCCCACAGTGAGAGGACGCCGAGCATCAGCAGGTCACCCGACAGCGAGGATGCCCCTTGTTCCGGCCCGAAGAGCAGGACCAGCGACACGCCGGCGATCGAGATCAACCCCCACCGCAGCGCCGTCCAGTTCGGTCGTTCGGCGAAGAAGAATGCGCCGGCGGGGAGCAGGACGATTGGAGTGAGGGCGCTGATGAACTCGGCGTGGGCGATGCTCGTCTTGTTGATCGCCGTGAAGAAGAGCGCGATGTTCGCGCCGAAGGCGAGCCCGGGGGCGAGCGCCAGGCGCCACGTCGTCGCGGTCGGCGCCGGGCGACCGGTGCGCACGCGGTTGAAGGCGACCACGGTCCACCAGCCGATGACGGCGCCGATCATCCGCCAGAACGCGATCACCGATCCCGTCGACTCCGACCATTTGATCAGCACCGAGCTGGTCGAGAAGCTGATCACCGCGATCGTCATCGCGATCAGCCCGAGCGTGCGCCCGCTGAGGCGTTCGCCCATCACCGAGCGTCCGGCGGGACGACCAGATCGGGATGGTCGGGGCGCAGCAGGTCGGGCTCGAGATAGATCACCGTTGCGGCTGGTTCGGCGGCTCGGATCGCGTCTTCCGTGTTGTTGATCGCGGCGACGAGTTGATCGGCGGACAGGGTCGAGGCGTATTCGATCTTGGCGCCCACCAGGATCTCGTCGGGGCCGATGTGTTCGGTCCGAAGGTGGATCAACCGGTCGACATCGGCGCTCGACTCGATCGCCCGCACGATGGCGTCGCGAGCATCGGATGTCGCCGATTCCCCGATCAGCAGACTCTTCATCTCGACGGCGAGCACGACGGCGATGACGATCAGCAACACGCCGATGCTGATCGAGCCGACAGCGTCCCAGCGCGCGTCCTCGGTGAAGTGCGCCATGAGCACGCCGCCGAGCGCGAGGAACAATCCGGTGAGCGCGCCGACGTCTTCGAGGAGGACGACCGGCAACTCGGGTTGTTTGGTGCCCCTGATGAATCGCCACCAGCTCGTACCGGGCTTGCGGATGTGATTGGACTCCCTGACGGCCGTGCGGAGCGAGAAGGATTCCAGTGCGATCGCCACGACCAGGATCGCGATCGCGATCCCGAGGCTCTCGACCTCGTGCGGGTCGCGGAACTTCTGGATGCCCTCGTAGAGCGCGAAGACGCCGCCGAGCGAGAACAGCACCAGTGCGACAGCGAACGACCAGAAGTAGCGTTCACGCCCGTAGCCGAACGGATGCTCCGGCGTGGCCGACTTGCGGGCCCGTTGACCGCCGAGGAACAGCAACAGCTGGTTGCCCGTGTCGGCAGCGGAGTGGATCGTCTCGGCCAGCAGGCTCGCCGATCCCGTGATCAGGAACCCGATGAACTTGCTGATGGCGATCCCGAGGTTGGCGAAGAAGGCCGCGAAGATGGCTTTGCGGCTGCCGTCGGTCACGAGGCGAGAGTAGGCGATCGGAAGATCCGGCACACGAGCCACCTGTCGCTCGGCGTCCCTCCCGGGAGGGCGCGCCGGTAGCCTCACCGGGATGAGTCCCCTCGAAGCCATGGCCGCGGAGAGCGGCGCAGCGAGCGCCAGCGAGCCGATCATCTCGGTCACGCCCGAGGCACTCGAGCACCTGCGTGAGTTGCGCGACGACGAAGTCGACGGCGACAAGCTCGGACTCCGCCTCGCCATTGCCTCCGATGCGGGCGAGGAGTTCCGGTACGACCTGTCGTTCGAGGAGTACCTGACCGCTGCGTTCACCGACGAGGTCCGCACGCACGACGGGATGAAGGTGATCATCCCCGGCGCCGACGTCGCGCTGCTCACCGGCGCCACGCTCGACTACACGACGACCCAGGGGCTCGTGATCCGCAACCCGAACCGTCCCCTCGCTCCGTCGATCGACGGCCTGACCGCCGACGACGAGCTCTCGGCCGAGATCGACGCCTTGATCGCGTCGGAGGTCAACCCGGCGCTCGCGGCGCACGGTGGTTTCGTCACCTACGTCGGTCACGATGGCGAGGGGACTGCGTACCTCACGATGGGCGGCGGCTGTCACGGCTGCTCGATGAGCAAGCAGACGATGCTCGATGGCGTCCAGACGATGCTCGTCGACGCGATCGAGGGCGTCGAGAGCGTGCGCGACCTCACCGACCACTCGACCGGCGCGAATCCCTTCTACTCGTAGCGCTGGCTCGACCGGGCGAGTCGGCGGAGTGGGGGTTCGGTCGCGGGAGGTTGCTTGCGAGGGGGCAGCTCGGCGAGCAGCCGGGTGGTGATCTCCGTGATCTCCGCGACGGCGCGTTCGAAGGCCGCTTCCGTCGCGGCGGACGTCTTCTGCACCCCGCTGATCTTGCGCACGTATTGACGGGCCCCGGCTTCGATCTCCTCGGCGGTTGCGGCCGGTTCGAGCCCCCGCAGGGTGGTGATGTTGCGGCACATCGGGAGACCTCCGTTCAGTCAGCGAGCAGCGAGGCGGCGTCGGGGAGCGATTCGACGTACGACCGTGCCACCCAGCACAGGGGCTCGATCCTGAGATCGCGCGCTCGCAGATCCTCGACGAGTCCCTCCATCAGTGTCGACGAATGGTGGTTGCCGCGGTGCTGGGGCTCGGTCTCCACGTGCGGCACGGTGACGACGTCGGCGGCCACGGAGAACTGCGCCCACGACAGCAACTCACCGTCGGCTCGCAACTCGTAGCGGCCCAGCACCTCGTTCCGGGTCACTTCGGTCGTTCGATCGCTCATGGCGCCAGTCTCGCGCCGCCCCACGGCCCACATCGTCCTCGTGCGACTGTGCGAACATCCATCATGGCCGAAGACCCAGACATCGCCGCCCGCTACGTGCTGGCACAGGCGTCGTTCGCCGAGTTCGCCCGAACGCTCTCGGACGCCGACTGGGCGGTCACCACCCCGTGCACACCGGGGTGGACCGTCCGAGACGTGCTCTCGCATGTGGCAGGTGTTCCCGATGATGCGCTCGCGGGCCGGATGGAGGGTGCGCCCGGGGAGGAATGGACCGCGGCGCAGATCGACCGGAACCGTTCGCTCTCGGTTGCCGAACTCCTCGATCGGTGGGAGGTGCAGACGCCCGGTTTCGCCGACGTGCTCCGAGCGATCGGCGAGGGCCGCCCGCCGTTCGACTGCCACACGCACGAGCACGACGTCCGCCACGCGCTCGCGCGTCCCGGCAATCGTGGCTCGGTGATCGTCGAGACCGCTGCGCTCGGTCTGGCAGCGGTCGACGACTGCCCGGTCGCGCTCATGGTGGAGCTCGCCGACGGTCGCATCGTCCAAAGTGGCCCGGTCGATGTCGAGCGATCGGTCACCCTCCGCGGGATCACGTCGTTCGAGTTGTTCCGGAGCCGTCCCGGCCGCCGCAGCCCCGAGCAGGTTCGAGCCTGGGACTGGACCGGCCACGACGCCGACATCGACGCCGTCGTCGCGGCGTGGTTCTTCTTCGGTCCCACGAATACCCCCATCGTCGAGTAGCACGATCCGGCCCGCCCCGCGCCTTGGTTCGAAGGCATGGAGGCGGAGATCAGGCCGGCCGCTCGAGGGCCTGCTCGAAATCGGCGACGACGTCGCCGGTGTCCTCGAGCCCCACCGACACCCGCAGCAGGCCGTCGCTCACGCCACAGGCCAGCTTCTCCTCGGCGGTCAGGCTGGCGTGCGTCGAGGTGGACGGATGGCACACGATGGTCTCGGGACCGCCGAGCGAGGTGGCGACGCGCGCCACGCGCAATCGGTCGAGGAACGCGGACGCGGTGTCGCGGTCGGCCACCTCGAACGACAACACCGTGCCGTACTGGCGCAGCTGCTTGGTCGCCAGCGAGTGTTGTGGGTGTTCGCTGAGGCCGGGATAGTGCACCGCGACGACCTCGGGATGGTCGGCCAATGTGATCGCGAGCGATCGCGCGGTCTCGTTCTGGTGACGGGTCCGCACGCCCATCGTTCGCAGGCCCCGCAGCGCGTTCAAGGCGTCGAACGGCGACGGAGTGGCGCCGTGGAGCACCGAGTAGGACCAGATCTCGTCGAGCAGGTCTGCGTCGCCCGAGATCACGCCCAGGGTGGCGTCGTTGTGCCCGGCGATCCCTTTGGTCGCTGAGTGCAGTGAGATGTCGACACCGTGCGCGAGCGGCTGCTGGCCGAGTGGCGTTGCGAACGTCGAATCCACCACCGTGAACGGGCCCTTGATCGATCCGAGTTCGTCGAGATCGGCCAACTCGAGCCGCGGGTTCGACGGCGTCTCGGCGAACACGAGCATCGTGCGGCCCGGCTCGACGGCCGCCGCGAACGCGCCAGGGGTCGCAACGTCGACGTACGTGACGTCGATGCCCATCCTGCGGCACGGACCCTGGAGGAACGCCAGCGTGCCGGCGTACAGCTGGCGCTGGGTGACGATGTGGCTCCCGCTCGAACAGAGCGCGAACACCGTCGACGCGATCGCTCCCATTCCCGACGCGAACGCGAGCGACTCCTCGGCGCCTTCGAGCTCGGCGATCGCTTCCTCGAACGAGCGGACGGTCGGGTTCGAATACCGGCTGTAGAAGTCGCCGTGACGGACCGAGGTGGCCCGCCGGTGGGCGTCGTCGAGGCTCTCGGACTCCCAGGTGCTCGATGCCCACAACGCGGGCGCGAGCGACGATCCGCTCGCGCTCCGACCAGCTGTGATCGCCAGCGTCTCCGGCGCGACATCGGACCGCGCCGGAGGCTCGGAGGGCGACGTGATCTCGCTGGACATGGCGCACGACGCTACCCGGTGCGCTTCCAGCCTGACGTCAGCCGAGCAGTTCGGCGAGGACGGCCTCGTGCAGCAGCCGGTTCGAGCTGATCGCCGTGTCGTGCTCGTGCGTGACGACGCCGTGGCGATCGGTCAGGCTGCCACCCGCGGCCTCGACGATCGG
>JBGSII010000208.1:0-2507 GCA_041742555.1 Ilumatobacteraceae bacterium | reverse complement strand
GCGTGAGCGAAGCAGCGGCACTGCTCGGCGTCGACCTCGACTGACGCCGGGTCCGGCGCGGGTCAGACCTCGGTCTGACCCCTGGCGCGCAGCGATCGCGTCGCAACACCCGAGCCGTCAGCGTGAGGATGGCGCGTCTGTTGACACGAAGTTCACGGTTCGCGCTTCATTTGTGCGATCGTGCGGTCTACTCTGCACGCATGACGTCAGGCCCGGGAGCAGGAGCGATGCAGCAACGTGTGCGTCGCATCGGTCGACCCGTGGCGTCGCGACTGTGGAACATCGAGCTGAGTGGCTACGAACGCCTTCCGGTCGACGGACCTGCGATCCTGTGCCCGAACCACATCAGCTTCCTCGACTCGGCGTTCTTGATGCTGACCGTGCCGCGCAACATCTCCTTCGTCGGCAAAGCCGAGTACATGGACTCCTGGAAGACCAAGCACCTCTTCCCGGCGATGGGCATGATCCCGATCGATCGTTCGGGTGGCGAGAAGAGCACCGCGGCGCTCGACGCCGCCGAGGCGGTCCTTCGACGCGGCGAGCTGTTCGGCATCTTCCCCGAGGGCACACGCAGCCGAAACGGCAAGCTGCACAAGGGACGCACCGGTGCAGCACGACTGGCGATGAAGCTCGATTGCCCGATCTTCCCGGTCGGTGTGATCGGCACCGACACGATCCAGCCTCCCGACGCGAAGGTCCCCAAGCTGTTCAGCAGCTGTCAGATCAAGATCGGTCGCCCGATTCGGCCCGAGCGGTACCGCGGGCGCGGGGCCGAGCACATCGCGTGGCGTTCGATGATCGACGAGGTGATGTTCGAGATCCGCGAGCTCACCGGCCAGACCTACGTCAACACCTATGCCGGTTCGACGGCGGAAACCGAACCGACGTTGGCGGCTCGAGTGGCGTCGGTGTCCGAACCGAACCCGATTTCGCTCGTGATGTCGGACTCCGTCGAGCGCGAACTCGCGCTCGTGGCCGGCAACTGACGGCGACCGCCGGCAACCCATCCCTCCGACGGCCGCGCGGGCTCCTATCCTGACGGTCGCATGTCGAACATCACGGTCTCTCTCCCCGACGGCTCCGAACGTGAGTTGGCCGATGACGCCACCGTTCTCGACCTGGCTGCCGCGATCGGGTCCGGCCTCAAGAAGGCGGCGGTCGCGGCGATCGTCGATGGCGCGGAGACCGATCTCGGCACCAGGTTGCACGATGGCGCGACCGTCTCGATCATCACCGCGGCCACGCCGGAGGGCCGTCACGTTCTGCGACACTCGACGGCGCACGTGATGGCCCAGGCCGTGACTCGGTTGTTCCCCGGAGCGAAGTTCTCGATCGGGCCCGCGATCGAGAACGGCTTCTACTACGACTTCGAACTCCCCGGCGGCACGACGTTCAGCGACGACGATCTCGAGCGCATCGAGGCCGAGATGCGTGAGATCGTCAAGGCGAATCAGCCGTTCGTCCGGTCGGAGATGTCGATGGCCGAGGCGAAGGAACTCTTCGCCGACCAGCCCTACAAGGTCGAGATCATCGAGCGGGTCGAGTCAGCGCAAGCCGACAGCGACGACGCCGCGGAGGTCGGCGCCGGTGGCGTGATCAGCGCGTATCGCAACACCGACAGCTTCGTCGACATGTGCGTCGGTCCGCACGTGCCGTCGACCGGGAAACTCGGCTTCTTCAAGCTGCAGCGCGTGTCCGGGGCGTATTGGCGCGGCAACGAGAAGGGCCCGATGCTGCAACGCATCTACGGCACGGCGTGGGAGTCCAAGCAGGCCCTCGCCGAGCACCTGCACCAGCTCGAAGAGGCACTCAAGCGTGACCATCGCAAGCTGGCGACCGAACTCGACCTGCTCAGCTTCCCCAGCGAACTCGGTGGCGGGCTCGCGGTCTGGCATCCCAAGGGCGCCATCGTGCGCAAACTGATGGAGGACTACAGCCGTCTGCGCCATGAGCAGGGCGGCTACGAATTCGTCTACACACCGCATCTCGCGAACGGCAAGCTGTTCGAGAAATCCGGCCACCTCGCCTGGTACGCCGATGGCATGTACCCGCCGATGGAGATGGACAACGGCACGTACTACATGAAGCCGATGAACTGCCCGATGCACTGCTTGATCTTCGACAGTCGCCAGCGCAGCTACCGCGAGCTGCCGCTGAGACTGTTCGAACTCGGAAATGTGTATCGCTACGAGCGCGCGGGCACGCTGCACGGCCTGCTGCGTATTCGCGGGTTCACCCAGGACGACAGCCACATCTTCTGCACGAAGGAGCAGCTGGCCGGCGAAGTGGCGAGCTTGCTCGACTTCGTGCTGTCGGTGCTGCGCGCGTTCGGGTTCGAGGACTTCACGTTCAACCTGTCGACCAAGGACCCGGAGAAGTACATCGGCAGCGACGAGATCTGGGACGAGGCGACCGAGGCGTTGCGCCGAGCGCTGGAATCCCACGGCCTCGAGTACGCCGTGAAGGAGGGCGACGCCGCCTTCTACGGTCCGAAGATCGACATCGAC
>JBGSII010000207.1:0-3528 GCA_041742555.1 Ilumatobacteraceae bacterium | reverse complement strand
CAGCCCCTGCGGTTCCGAGCTTGCCGGCGCGACGGCGGTGGTGTCCGGCACAACGCTGTCGGTCACCTCGCTCGAGTCGTCGATCACGGGGCCGGTCGGAACGCTGTCGACCGGCTGACAGCTGGCCGGGTCGAGGACCGGACGCAGCTCGACCACGCCGGACACGTCGACGGCGTCGAGGGCCTCCTGCTGGTCTCGCACCCCTGGGAGGTCGACCACGATCGTATCGCCCTGCACCCGCACGTCGGGCTCTGCGATGCCCTGGCGCTCCAGCTCCGAGCGGATCTGCTCGCGGATCACATCGAGTTCGTCGGGTGACGCTTCTTCGGTCGGTGACAGGATGACCGAGACGCCGCCCTGCAGATCGAGACCCAGGATCGGCGTGTTGTCGGTCGCGATGTTGTACACCAACGTCACGATCACGACGAGCACGACCCCGATCAGCGAGGTCCAGAGGCGACGTTTCATCGGGTCGAATCAGTCGTCGGTGTCGTGATCGGCATCGGTCGCCACCGCGTCGTCGCCAGACGCGGCGCCATCCCCGGTGCTCTCTTCGGTGTCGGGCGTCGCCTTTCCAGCGATCGCCGCACGGGCGATGCGGATCTGCACGTCGTCGTCGATCTCGAGCCAGAAGCGACTGTCGCCGTCCTCGCCGGTGATGACGCCGTACACGCCCGACGTGGTGACCACCTCGTCGCCGACCTGGATCGAACGTTGGAGATCCTGCTGTTCCCGAACCCGACGGCGCTGCGGCCGGATCAGGAAGAAGTACATCGCGAACGGGATGAGGAGCAGAATCCCGAGCTGGATGATGGCGCCGCTCCCGCCGCCGGAGGATGACTCCTGGGCGAGCAGCGAGGTGATGAGGTGCGAGGACATGACGGCGCCAGATGCTATCTGTGATCAGGCGCCGTTCTCGGTCGCGATCACCGACCGATTGCTCATTCCCAGACGTCGAGCACCGATCGTCGGAACGACGCGAAGGTGCCCGACTGGATCGCCGACCGCATCGAGACCATCAACGAGATCGTCCAGGCCACGTTGTGGATCGACAGCAGACGTGACGCCGTCGGTTCACCGACCTGGAGGAGGTGGCGGAGGTAACCCCGGCTGTGTCGGGCACACACGTCACACGGACACGTGGCATCGAGTGGCTCGTCGAGTTCGGCGTTGCGAGCGGCCTTCGCTTGAAACCGCCCCGTCGACGTCAGCGCAGTGCCATGGCGGCCGAGCCGTGTCTGCATGACGCAGTCGAACTGGTCGACACCCAGCGCGACAGCCTCCACCAGCGATGCGGGATCGCCCACACCCATCAGATAGCGGGGCCGATCCTCGGGGAGGTGCTCGAGCGCGGCGGCGAGTGCCGGCAACATCTCCTCGCGGGTTTCACCCACCGAGAGCCCACCGATGCCGTAGCCGTCGAAGCCGATCTCGACGATCTGCTGTGCACTCTCGCGACGCATCGTCTCGCTGATGCCGCCCTGGACGATCCCGAACATCGACTGGTCGACGCGGGTGTGCGCGGCTTTGGCCCGTCGCGCCCATGCGGTGGTGCGTTCCAGGGCCGTGCGGATCACCTCTGGCGGGCTCGGCAACGGAGGGCACACGTCGAGCACCATCATGATGTCGGCGCCGAGCCGCTGTTGGACGTCCACGGCGATCTCCGGCGTGAACCGGTGCGACGAGCCGTCGTACGTGCTCTTGAACGTGACCCCGTCGTCGTCGACCTTCGGATCGAGCGAGAACACCTGGAACCCGCCGGAATCGGTCAGCGTGAGCCCTCCCCACCCAGCGAACCTCCCCAGGCCCCCGAACCGCTCGACGAGTTCGGCACCGGGACGCAGCATCAGGTGGTAGGTGTTGCCGAGCACCACCTGCGCCCCGATGCGCTCGTAGTCGACGGCGCTCAGGTACTTGATCGCCCCGCGGGTGCCGACCGGCATGAACAGCGGTGTGGTGTAGCTGCCGTGCGCCGTGACGGCGGTACCCGCACGTGCGGCGCCGTCAGCGGCATCGACCTCGAACTCGACGGGGAACATCCCGGCGACGGTACCGCCTTCTCGGCGATGTCTGCGCTGACGTGTCGGTCGAGCAGGCAGGCGTCCCCGAACGACAAGAAGCGGTAGTCATGAGCGAGGGCGGTCTCGTAGAGCGCGCGCCATCGAGGGCCCACGAACGCGTCGATCATCATCAGCAACGTCGTCTTCGGAAGGTGGAAGTTCGTCATCATCAGATCGACCACCTGCCAGTCGAACCCGCGGTGGATGAACAGATCGGTGCGCCCCGAGGGTACGCCGGAGCGTGCGGCCGACTCGAGTGCACGGACAGCGGTCGTGCCGACAGCGACGACACGCTCGGCATCGGTGCAGGCCTGGGTGGTCTCCGGCGGCACTCGGTACCGCTCGGTGTGGATCGGATGGTCGAGCGGATCGTCGGTGCTGATCGGCTGGAAGGTGTCGAGGCCGACGACCAGCTCGACCGATGCCAGCGCAATGCCCCGCTCGGCCAGCCGGTCGAACAGCTCGGGTGTGAAGTGCAGGCCCGCGGTGGGTGCCGCCGACGAGGCCGGCTCACGGGCGAAGACGGTCTGGTAGCGCTCGGGATCGCTGAGCCGCTCGGAGATGTACGGCGGCAGTGGCATCTCGCCGTACCGCTCCAGCAGGGCGACCGGGTCGTCGTCGCCGATCAGTTCCACCCAGAAGGTGTCGCCGGCGGGCGTCCGCTCGCCCATTCGAACCACTGGCCGATCACCAGCCAGCAACTGCTCGCCCACGCGCAGCTTCGCGCCGGGACGCACGAGAGCTTCCCAGGTTCGCCGGTCGGCGTCCCACGGTTCCAGGAGGAGCACCTCGGCTGCCCCGCCCGAGATCCGCTGGAGCCGCAGCCTGGCCGGGATCACCCGCGTCTCGTTGACCACGAGGAGATCGCCCTCGCGCAACAGGTCCGGGAGGTCGTGGACGTGGCGATGCTCGGGTGCTGCACTTCCACGATCGACCAACAGCCGTGCGGCGTCTCGAGGTTCGATCGGCGTCTGCGCGATCCGATCCTCCGGCAACTCGTAGTCGAATTCGGCGATCTGCACGCCCTCAGTGTCACACCGTGCCGGGTCAAACGTGACATCTCGACTGGCACCAGGGCTCAGCTGTCACGTTTGACCCGGCACCATGTGACGATCTCTCGAGGCTCAGTCGAACAGGCTGGCCGTCCCGGACCGTCGCGGCGGCGCGAGGCCGAGGTGCTCGTACGCGGCGTCGAGCACGACCCGACCACGCGGTGTCCTCGCGATCATGCCCTGCGTGATCAGGAACGGTTCGTACACGTCCTCGACGGTCTCGGGCTGCTCGCCCACGCTGATCGCCACCGTCGACAACCCGACGGGTCCACCGTTGAACTGCGTGCACAATGCGGACAGGATCGCGCGATCGACCTTGTCGAGACCCCGGTCGTCGACCCCGAACAACGCCAGGCCCTCGCGCGCGACATCGGCGTCGACGGCGCCGTCGGCACGCACCACGGCGAAGTAGATCG
>JBGSII010000206.1:0-19469 GCA_041742555.1 Ilumatobacteraceae bacterium | reverse complement strand
GGCGGCCGTCGGGGCGGTGGTTCTGTGCGGTGTGGCGACCTCGATTGCCGGACCGATCGCCTTCGTCGGGCTCGTCGTCCCACACCTGGGACGCCTCGTCGTCGGGAGCGACCACCGCTGGCTGTTGCCCTTCGCGGCGCTCGGTGGTGCTGCCCTGCTCGTTGCTGCCGACGTGCTCGGACGGGTGATCGCTCGCCCGGGGGAGGTCGAGGTCGGCATCGTCACCGCAGTGATCGGAGCTCCAGTGCTCATCTGGGTCGTGCGCCGACGCACGCTGCGCGAGCTGTGAGCGCTGATCGGGTGATGCGGGGACGCCGGCAACGGCAACGTCGCCGGATGCTGGTGACCGCCTGCCTGGGCGTTGCGGTCGCGATGGTGTTCGTCGCGAGCCTCATGATCGGCAATACCTTCTACGGGCCGCGCGACGTGGCGCGTGTTGTCGTCGGTGGTGAGGTGCCAGGCGCGTCGTTCACCGTCGGACAGCTCCGCCTCCCGAGGGCGACGCTCGGCGTGCTCGCCGGACTCGCCTTCGGAATCGCCGGGGTCACGTTCCAGACGATGCTGCGCAACCCGCTCGCGTCGCCCGACGTGATCGGCGTCAGTTCCGGAGCGAGCGCCGCCGCGGTGGTCGGCCTCGTGACGCTGCGGCTCGACGACACCGAGGTGTCGCTCATGGCGCTCGGCGGTGGGCTGGTGACGGCGCTTGGCCTGTACGTCCTCGCCAGCCGCGGCGGATTCTCCGGTGGTCGACTGATCCTGATCGGGATCGGCGTCGCAGCGCTGTTCCAGAGCATCGTCGCCTACGTGCTGTCCCGAGCCGCAGCATGGGACCTGCAGACCGCGATGCAATGGCTCACCGGCAGCCTGAACGGCGCGACGTGGGCACACATCGTGCCGCTGGCCCTGGTCTGCGCCGTGTTCGTGACCGTCGTGTTTTTTCTGGGTCGAGACGCATCGGTCTTGCGCCTCGGCGATGACATCTCCTCCGGCCTCGGACTGCGAGTCAACCGCACTCGGCTGTTGTTGCTGGTCGCGGCGGTCGCTCTGCTTGCATTTGCAACTGCGGCTGCCGGGCCGATCTCCTTCGTAGCGTTCATGGCCGGCCCGATCGCCGCCCGGCTGGTCGGCCCGGGTGCGTCGCTCGTCGTCCCGGCCGGGCTGTCCGGGGCGCTGCTGGTGCTCGCAGCCGATCTCGCTGGACAGAACCTGTTCGATCACCGCTATCCCGTCGGCGTGATCACCGGGATACTCGGTGCGCCGTACCTGGTCGTATTGCTGGTTGCCGTCAACCGATCCGGCGGATCACTGTGAGCGCGTCGCACCATCTCGCGGCCCACGCCATCACGCTCGCCTACGGCGATCGGCCCGTCGTCGACTCGCTCGACTACGCCGTCGCCCCAGGGCGTATCACGGCGATCGTCGGCGCCAATGGATGCGGCAAGTCGACGCTCTTGCGCGCCCTGGCCCGACTGCTCACCCCCCGGAACGGCACCGTCACACTCGATGGCGAGGAGCTGGGCAAGCGACCCAGCAAGGAGGTCGCACGCGTCCTCGGACTGCTCCCACAGAACCCGATCGCGCCCGAGGGCATCGCCGTGGCCGACCTCGTCGGACGCGGGCGGCATCCCCACCAGCGCCCCCTGTCGCCGTGGAGCCGGCGCGACGACGAGGCCGTCGCGCGGGCGCTGGAAGCAACCGCGACCCTCGATCTCGCCGATCGTTGCGTCGACGAACTCTCGGGCGGCCAGCGACAACGCGTCTGGATCGCGATGGCGCTCGCCCAGGAGACCGAGGTCCTGTTGCTCGACGAACCGACCAGTTTCCTCGACGTTGCCCACCAGATCGAGGTACTCGATCTGCTCACCGATCTCAATCACACCCTCGGCACGACGATCGTGATGGTGCTCCACGACCTGAATCTCGCGGCCCGCTACGCCGACGAACTGGTCGCGATGCGCGAAGGAAGTATCCGCGCGAGCGGCCCCGCCGACCAGGTCATCACGAGCGAGGTCGTCCGCGACGTGTTCGGCCTCGAGTGTCACGTCGTCGTCGACCCGCTGTCTGGAGCGCCCATGATCCTGCCGTGCGGTCGTCATCATTCGACCCGGCCGGACTGACCGGGCCCGGACAGCCCGGACGGCTGATCTCAAGTCGCGCGCCCGGCTGTCCTGGGTTGAGGTCGAACGACCCTGGCGCGGTCCCCTCGGTGACGGGCAGCGTGTCCAACATGGATCAATCGGGAGTTCCTCTGCATGGTGCAAGCGTCTGGGAACGGCAGCTGTTCGAGCACCTCACCGACCACACTCGCCGCGAAGGAGCGATGCTCAGCGAGTACGCAGCGATCGCGGAAGCGACCGAGTCGAAGGCCCTGAAGTACGTGCTCGATCTCCTGCTCGAGGACGAACGCCGCCATCACCGTTACTTCAACGAGCTCGCGGCGTCGTTGAAGTCCCAAGCGGAACTGTCCGCAGACGACCCAGCGGTCCCGCGGCTCGATCTCGATCGTGTCGACCGCGCGGAGTTGCGGGCAACAACGGATCGTCTCCTCGAACACGAGCGGTCCGATGCGAAGGAACTCGAACGCCTTCGCAAGGAGCTCCGCGATGTCAAGGACACGACGCTGTGGGGGCTGCTCGTCGAGATCATGGAGCGTGACACCGAGAAGCACATCGCCATACTCCGGTTCGTGCAACAGCACACGGCGTCGAGGTAGCGCCAGCGGCGGAATCAGTCGTCGCTGGGCCGCGCAGACCCAGCGCTGGCGCCAGCTGGTGACGAAGTCCTCTGGAGCGCCTCGATCGTGCTTCGTACGCTCGAGGCGAGATCGACGACGCAAGGGAGGGGACATGTGGCCAGCCCGAGGACTGATGATCGTTGCGGCGCTGCTGAGTTCGGTCGCGCTCTCGCAGGTGAGCCCGGTTGACGCGGCGCCCGACGGGGACCCGGCGTCGGAAGGGGAGCGCTGCGATCTCGAGGACTTGATGCTCGGAGATCCCCCGTTGCCGACCGCCGGTCCGGCGATCCGCACCGGATGGCCGCCCGACGGCGGGGAGGGTGGCATCGGGGTCTACGTCGAACCAGGCCTTCTGGCGTCGATCCGGTCGTCGGTCGACCAGTACGCCACGGATCTCCGTCTCCAGGGCCACGACGTGACGGTCATGGAGTTCGCTGGCTCGGCAGCGGGCCTGCGGGCGGATCTGCGGGCTCGCCACGAACAGGGTCTGCAGGGCGCCGTGTTCGTGGGCGATCTTCCCACCTTCCGGTTTTCGAGCCGGTTCTCGCCGGATTCGAATGTCGAGACGTACCTGCACGACCTCTACTTCGCCGATCTGGACGGCACGTATCTCGACGCCGTACCCGTGGACGTCCACATCGATGGCGCTGGCGACGTCGAACCCGAGATCTACGTGGCGCGACTCTCGGCGTCGCCGCTCACCGAGCTGGTGGGTGCCAACGAGGCACAGATCCTGAACGCGTACTTCGAGCGCGTTCATGCCTACCGAATCGGCGAGGCGACCTACGCCGACCGCGGGGCTGCGTTCGCCGACGCTGATTGGGCGAACACCGAATGGGGGCGGACGATGGGGTTGCTCTACGAGGACGTCGTCTCGTTGTACGACCTAGCGGACACGACGCCGGCGGCGTATCTGGGTCTGCTCTCCCAAGATGTGGAGTCCTTCATCGGCGCAGTGCACTCGGGTGCCGACTTCCTGCAGTTCTGGGCCGAGCCCCGCTATGTCGGATGGGAGGGCAACCTCACCAGTGCCGACCTGCTCGCGGCGTCTCCTCGACCTGGGTTCTACAACATGTTCAACTGCTCCGCCGGGGACTTTTCCCAAGCGAAGTTCCTGCTCGGGGCGATGGCCGTCGGGAGCGACCGGGGGATGCAGGGCGTGTCGAGCGCCAAGCCCGGCGGCATCGCCATGGGCGACAACGACACCTACTACGGCCCCATGGCCGCGGGAATGAGCGCCGGCGAGGCATTCCGCTCGTTCCTGCAGACCCACGTCGGCTCCACCGACAACCCTGCCGAGAGCGGTCTCATCGCATGGCTGAACGGGCTGGTCATGCAGGGTGATCCCACACTGGTCCCCGCGACGATGGGTGATGGGCCGGCGTCGATCGCCGGAGTGACGTTCGCCGATCACGACCGCGACGGGCTGCGCGATCCCGGTGAGGGTGGTCTGGAGGGTTGGTCGATCTGGCTCGACCAGGACCTCGACGGGGAGATCGACGACTGGGAGCCGGTCACCATCACCGAGTCGGATGGGTCATACCGATTCGACCGGCTCATCCCGGCGATCTATCACGTGGCAGCGGTGCCCCAGCCGGGATGGTCTACCTCCGGCCGGATCGACATCGAGGTCGTGTCCGGCGCGGTGGGTGAGGTGGACCTCGCCAATACCCGCCAGCTCGCCGCCTACCTCGTGGCGGGAACCACGGCACCTCCGATCGCCGATCGACCGATCCGTGACATGCTGATCGAGGTGGGCTTCGACGTGTCGATCGTCGACGACGATGACGATCTGACCACAATCGACCCGGCGCCTGGCGACATCGTTGTGATCTCCTCATCGGTGGTGCCGTCGAAGGTGGGCGCCAAGCTGGCGGACCTCGCAGCACCGATCGTCGTCTGGGAAGCACACCTCTTCGACGACCTGGGAATGGGTCCGTCGGGCGAGACCGCTCAGACGTACCGGAACGTCACGATCGCCGACACTCGGCACCCGATCGCGTCCGGCTACTCCGGCAGCACACGTGTGTACCGAAGTGCGCACCGGCTGTCGTATGCCACGCCGAGCAGTGATGCCGACGTGGTGGCGACGGTGCCCGGCCGAACCGCTCAGGCGACGATCTTCGCCTACGCCGTCGGAGATCAACTCGCCGACGGGAGCACTGCCCCTGGCCCCCGGATCGGGTTGTTCCCCGACTACGCGGGTGCGGGCGACCTCGCCGTTGCCGGTGTCGACATCGTGCGCGCGGCGCTGCGATGGTCACTCACGAATCCACCCCCGAACGACGACTTCGCCGATCGCATCTCGATCGTCGAGGGCACGCATTCCGGTCGTCGCGCCGATGCGACGTTGGAGCAGGGTGAACCACTGCCGTCGACCGTCGACGGCGTGCGGTCCTCGGTTTGGTGGACCTGGACAGCTCCCGCCGACGGCAGGGTCCGCATCGACCTCTCCGCATCCCCGGACGACGCCGGTCTCGGGATCTGGACCGGCGAGGGTCTGTCCTCGCTCGTCGAGGTCGTATCGGCACCGGAGGGGGCGACGTCGGTCTCGGCGATGGTGGAGGAGGGAGTGTCGTACCACCTCGCGTTCTACGACTCGTACGTCGTGTTCGAGTCGGAGTTCAGCTTCACCGTCGACTTCGCACAGCCTCCGTCCAATGACAACTTCGCGGATCGGATCCAGGTCGGTCTCGGCACGCACTCGGGGTCCAACGAACTCGCAACGATGCAAGACGACGAGCCGATCCCCCCGTGGCCCGCCGAGGGATCGGTGTGGTGGTCCTTCACTGCACCGGAATCGGGCACGCTCGAGGTGGACACGGCCGGCAGCGACTTCGACACCATCCTTGCGGCCTGGGTCGGGGACGAGCTCGCGACTCTCAGCGAGATCGCCTCGAACGACGACCACGACGGTGTGCAGAGCTTCGTGTCGTTCCCGGTCACGGCCGGCGAGACGGTCCAACTCGCCGTCTACGGATACGGTGCATCCGAAGGCCGCATTCAGTTCACGATCGGCTACCGGCCCGATCGCGCAGTGCTGGTCGCGGGCAGCACGCTTCCGCCAGCGCCGGATCGAGCGATGGTCGAGCTGCTCGAGAACGCCGGTCTCGAGGTGACGGTCGTCGACGACGACAGCGACCTCGCGGCCCTCGACCTCGACCAGGTGGGCCTGTTGGTGGTCTCGTCGTCGGTCTCGCCTTCGAAGGTGGCTGATGTCTTCGTGGACGCGCCGGTGCCGGTGCTGGTGTGGGAGGGCTACCTGTTCGACGACTTCGGCTTGGCGAGTCGCGGCGCCGAATCCGCTCGACTCAGGACCGACGTCGTGGTGGCCGCCGGTGACCACCCCGTGGCCGGCGGTCTGGAGGGACAGGTGCGCGTCTACCGCGACCCGCATCGGCTCTCGACGGCGACTGTCGCACCCGGAGCGAGGGTCGTTGCGCACGAACCCAACCAGCCTGCGTCGGCGGTGGTGTTCACCTTCGAGGCGTGGGCCGAGCGAGTCGATGGCAGTCCCGCACCTGCTCGGCGAGTCGGCATCTTCCCCGACTACAGCGGCGCTGGTGACCTCACCGCGGCGGGGGAGCAGCTCATCGCCGCCGGGATCGACTGGCTGATCGGAGCCGGATGACCGAGTGCACCACACGCCCACGGCGCGTCTCGCTGGAGTGATGCAGCCGTGAAGCCTGGCTCACCGACGACGGGCCAGGCCGACGTGGAGTGCCGACGTCGGCACCACGCGGAAGACCTCGGCATGGGTGGCGGCGATGGCTGGTTCGGCGGATGCGTTCGCCCGCTCGTAACGATCCATCGCCGTGTGCAGGCTGACCAGATCGGCATCGCTGAACTGCGCTCGGTAGCAGTCGAGCGCCGCGTGGCGCTCCACCTGAACCGTTGACGTGTCGACGACCTCGGTCGGATCGACGGTGTAGTAGTAAGCGATCCGACCGACACCGAAGGCGTCTCGGCCCGTCTGGGGACGTACTCGGGGGAGCGAGCTGAGCAGGACCGCCTCGGCGACAGCTGCGGCGGTGACCAGGTGGTCCTGGTGGGCCTCGTCGGGCAGTGCCGGGTCGATCGTCATGACGAGGTCCGGACGGTACTCCCGGATCAGATCGATGATCTGGTCGCGCAGCGCGATCCGATCGATGCCACCGGCGTCGGGCCAGTCGAGATCGACGAAGCCGCTGACGCCGACGATCGCGCCCGCCTCGCGTGCCTCCTCGAACAGTCGGCGGCGAGCGATCGCGTCCGGGAGATCAGGGTCGAGCACACCCGCGAGGTCGTCCGTCACCGTCACGTACCAGATCTCGGCCCCGGCTCGAGCGAGCATCGTGAGCGTCCCGGCGGCTCCGATGTCGTTGTCGTCGTAGTGCGGCTGCACCGCCAGCACACGTCGAGCGTCCAGCATCCCCATCGCCCGAAACGTACTGCGCCCTGCGGTACAACAGTGCAGTGGTCGATCAGCCGACCGCGGGTGACGCTCGACGACAAGGAGACCGACCGGTGAGCGAGATGACCGACGCTGACACTCGGAGCAACGAACTGAACAACACGGGCTACGAGATCTTCGTCGCGTTGTTGTCGATCCTCTCGATCCTCAACATCGTGCTCCTCCTGGCGATCGACGACCCGAATCTCATCAGCGTGCTCCGCGCGATGAACCTGCTGTTCAGCGTGATCTTCCTCGGCGACTTCACGCTGCGTCTCGTCAAGGCCGAGTCGAAGTCCCGCTACTTCTTCCGCGAGTTCGGTTGGGCCGACCTGCTCGCGAGCCTTCCGATCGAGCAGGCCAAGATCCTCCGGATCTTCCGGATCTTCCGGGTCGTGCGGCTGCTACGAGCGACCGGCGCCAAGAACATCGCTCGCAGCCTCATCAAGGATCGTGCGGGAAGTGCCCTCTACCTGCTGCTCATCATGGGCATCCTGGTGCTCGAGTTCGGAAGTCTTGCGGTTCTCCAGATCGAGCAGAACGCGGACGGGGCCAACATCACGACGGGCTCCGATGCGATCTGGTACGTCCTCGTGACGATCTCGACGGTGGGATACGGGGATCGGTTTCCCGTCACCAATGCCGGCCGATTCCTCGGTGCCTTCATCATCGTGATCGGCGTGGGCATCTTCGGCACGTTCACGGGCTACCTGGCGAACTTCTTCCTGTCGCCGTCGAAGAAGGCGGACGCCGCGGAGGCCCCGCCCGGGGATGATGACGTACGGGCCAGGTTGACCGAACTTCGCCGCCTGATGGCCAGACAGCAAGCCGAGCAGCAGGCTGCGGTCGAGCAGATCGAGGGACTCATCGCCGGCGACGGCACATGACGTCCGCCGACGTCGCGGTGGGCCGACGATGTCTCGTACAGTCGACGCAGGAGGATCTCGGATGCTGGTGACGTTCTGGGGAACACGAGGCTCGATCGCGAAGGCCGGCCCCACCACGCTGCGATACGGGGGGAACACCTCGTGCGTGTCCGTCGAATCCGATGCGGCGACCCAACTGGTCATCGACTGCGGTACGGGCGCGCACGGTCTGGGGCAGCACCTCGTGTCGCGGGCGAACGGCGCCCCCGTGGACGGACACATCCTGATCAGCCACACCCATTGGGACCACATCCAGGGGCTGCCGTTCTTCGCACCGCTGTTCCACGAGGGCAACACGTGGAACATCTACGGCCCGAGCGGCCTCGGCGGATCGCTCAGCGAGATCCTCGCAGGGCAGATGGAGTACCGGTACTTCCCCGTCGAGATCGGACAGCTGTCGGCGCACGTCGAGCACCACGACCTCGTCGAGGGGATCTTCCACATCGACGACGTCACCATCGTCACCCGGTACCTCAACCACCCTGCGCTGACGCTCGGGTACCGGATCGAGGTCGACGGCGCCGTCGTCGTGTACTCGTCGGATCACGAGCCACATGACCAATCGCTCGCGACCGGCGGTGACGTACGCCGGAATCGGCACGACGACGCCCACGCGCAGTTCGTCGCAGGGGCAGACCTGCTCGTGCACGACGCTCAGTACCTGGGGTCCGAGTACGGCGATCACGTCGGATGGGGCCACAGCACGGTCGAGTACGTCATCGATCTCGCGCGTCGAGCAGAGGTCCGGACCGTTGCGCTCTTCCACCACGATCCGAATCGCACGGACGAACAGGTCGATCGGATCGTGGAGTTCGCACGCACGCACGCCCGGCTCACCGGGTACACCGGGGACATCGTGGCTGCGACCGAAGGATCGACGTTCGAACTCCGAGGGAACACCCCGCCGTCGTCCGTCGACCGGTTGATGGCGCTTGCGAGCTCGTCCGCCATCGCCTCGCGATCGAATCGAGCGGTCGTCGTCGCCGAGACCGCGGAGGTCGCCGACGCGCTCGTCGCCGCAGCCCGATCCGAAGAGCTCGATGTCGTCGTCACCGCCGATCTCCGCGAGGCGTTCGCCATCGTGCAATCAGCGGAGCCGGGAATCGTGCTGATCGAGCCGTTCGCCGACGACGGCGGGTTCGACCTGGTGGCAGCGATTCGAGAACTCGGCGCGGCCTACGGATCCGACGTTCCGATCATCATGGTGGGTCGCGACGACGCCCGGTGGCGACCCGACTCGGCGGAGACACGGATCACCGAATGGCTCGTCTGGCCGGCGAGCCCCCACTATGTCCGCACCAAACTCCGCGCCTGGCTCCTGCGGCGCGCGAGTCGCTGGCAGAGTGCTCCACTGCCTGACGACGAGTCCGAACGACTCGCCGCACTCGGTCGACTCGACGTCCTCGACACCGAACCCGAAGCCCGCTTCGACCGCCACACCGAAGCGATCGCGACGGCGCTCGACGTGCCGGTGGCGCTCGTGAGCCTGGTGGACGCCGACCGACAGTGGTTCAAGTCCCGTCGCGGCCTCGACGTCGAGGAAACCCCACGCGACATGTCGCTGTGCGCTCATGCGATCCTCGGCGCCGACGTGTTCCAGATCGAGGACACACTGGCCGATCCGCGGTTCGCCGACAATCCGGTCGTGTCCGGCGAGCCACGGCTCCGGTTCTATGCCGGGATGCCCCTGGCGCTCGACGACGGGAGCCGGGTCGGCACACTCTGCGTCGCCGACTACCGGCCTCGCCGCCTCGACGAGGGACAGCTCGAGGAGCTGCGACGGGTGGCAGGGCGCGTGGTCGACGAACTCCAGCGCCGCTGATCAGGGGGCTTCGTCGGCGAGCGCCTCGGCGAAGAGGTCCAGGGCCGCTGCGGTGAACGCCACCATGTTCTTCTCGCGATCGTCGATCCCCGTGAGCACGTTGCGGGCGACCGTGCGCGTCCCGTCGATGGCGATCCAGGTGTGACCTGCGGGATCGCCGTACGGATTGGCAGGTCCGGCAGCGCCTGCCTCGCCGATGCCCCACGTGGCGCCGACCTTGCGGCGCACCGACATCGCCAGGTAGGTGGCGAACGTCTCGGTGGCCCCTCGCATCCCTGACGGGACATCGACCTCGCCCGTCATCCAGGCCCGGCTCGCAGCGACGGTGTAGATCACGGTGCCGCCCACGTAGTAGGCGGACGCGCCCGGCACCGACAACAAGGCCGCTGACACGAGCCCGCCTGCGGATCCTTCGGCGACTGCGACGGTCTCACGTCGTTCGCGCAGGACGTCGCCGATCTGCCTCGCGGTCCGGGAGATCTCCGTCGTCAGCATCGCCTCAGCTTGGCGCGTCTCGGCGTGTTCGGCGTGGATCGGATCAATCGTGGATCCACACCGTGGAGCGCAGCGGGAGCAGGTTCTGGCTCCAGATCAGATCCATCACGGGATTGGCGACGCGGACACAGCCGTGTGACGCCGGGTAGTTCGGCACCCGGGGTGCGCCGTGCACAGCGATGCCCCCGACGACGAACTTGGGGCGATAGAGCGTGCCGAGATCACCCTCGTACCGCGGGGTGTCATGCTCGCGATAGGTCCGGAACGTTCCCGACGGAGTGAGGGCGATGCCGATCACGCGGCGGCCCGCGTTCTTCTGGTCCTCCTCGTCATAGGACTTCCCGTCGCCGGTCGAGACGTTGAAGACGTACTGGACGGCGCCACCGCGGACCACGAACGCGATCTGGCGCCGCTTGTCGACCTCGAGGAGGTCGCCGCTACGACCCGCCGCCGGCCGGCACATCTCGGTGTTCAGGGCCACTGCGGTCGTGGTGTCGACCACCGTCGTTGCGGGCAGTCCTTTCCATTTCTGGAACGCCATGACCGCCTGGGTCGTGCTGAGGCCGTAGCTCCCGTCGGCGCCCGAGTTCCAGAAGCCGAGTTGGAGCAGGCGGGCTTGCAGTGTCGCAACCGCGGCCCGCGACGAGCCGTAGATGATGGGTCCGACTGCGGCCCCAGGAACCCCGACGGTCCGAGTCAGGCAGCCCGGCGGGCCAGGGTTGACCGGCGCTCCGTACGGTGCCGGCGCGGGCGCACCGAGGAAGTATCCGGCGATGTCGGCGATCAGGTGCCCTCCGGCCTGTGTGTACATCGAGAAGCCCCGGGCCGACACCGGAACGACGGCGTGGTTCGCAAGGGTCTGGTCGGGTCGCACCACGTTCATCGTCGAGGTGGTGGGGGCGACGCGGGGGTCGGTCGCGCCGGCAGTTCCGACGGTGATGAACCCGAGGGCGAGCGGGTCGTCGGTGGTGGCGTTGAGCACGACCGCCGAGACGTCTGGTCGGTTGATCGAACGGTGGGACGCGACCGGGACCTCGAAGCGCCAGCCCCGCGCAGGCCGCGTGGTGCCGCCGAGCGGATTCGACGAGGGGGATCGCGTATCGACGATCCTCGTCGGGGCGGTCATCGGCACGAAGAGTCCTGCGGTGTCGGCAGGCGCGCCGGGCCCCGTGTACGTGCCGACGACGTCGATGATCAGGTCGCCGCCTGATTGCGAGAAGATCGAGATGCTCCCCGCCGCGTCGACCGGGACGATCGCCTGGTTGGCGACCACTGCGAAGATGCCGGGTGGAGCATTCAGGTTGGAGGTGGCCGGGCGCGGTGTTCCCTTCGCGAAGACCTGCCAGAAGCCAGGTGCCACCGTGACCGACGTCAAGTTCAGCGCGACGGCGCTCGCCCCTGCGGCGCCAGGCACGGTGAACGTGCGGATCTCGCCGGCGCGGAACGTCGCGACGCCGCGCGTGTCGAGCACGCGTTTGGGCGCCCGCAAGGGCTGGAATCGACCCACCGCAGCCGTCGTGGCAGGGGCGTAGTAGCCCAGGAAGTCGACGATCACGTTGCCGCCCCCGCTGCTGTAGACCTCGACCATCCCGTCAGCGCCGACCGGGACGGTCACCAGGTTCGTCGTGACATTGCCGGACAGGGACTGAAGTTCGTCGACGTTGACATTCGACGCCAGTGGGCGAGCTCGGCCGCGTGGCCACACCGTCCAGAACCCCGGCGCAGCGGGTGCAGCGACCGTGACGTTGAGCACCGCTGCGCTGACGCTGCCGGCTGGCGGCAGCGGGGCTGCTCCCGTGATCCCGATCGAGATCGTGCCTCCTCGCGGAACGGCACCCGACGCACGGGTGTCGAGCAGACGTTGTGGCGTCGGCAATGCGACGTAGGCGCTCGGCGCGCCCGCAGCGTCGACGGTGAGCGTGGGCGCGACGAACATGGCGCCGATGAGGCTGCTCGCCGCAAGTGCGAGGGCACGAAACCGCCGGGCACGCATACCCGGAGGCTACGGGTTCCGAGCCCGTCATGCTCACGTTCAACTCGACGTCACGATCGAGTACAGGTCGAGACTCGGCGTGACTTCGGCGTGACTTCGGCGTGACGCAGGCGGTGTTGTCCGGCCGTGAGTGGCCGGATGCAGCGTGTCAGGATGGACGGCCATGGGGACACCGAGCAGCATTGCCGACATCGACCGTTCGTGGCTGGCGGCCGCGCTCGGTGCACATCTCGATTCGATCGAGGTCCATCCGATCGCGGCCGGTGAGGGGTTCATGGGCCAACTCGCCCGGGTGAGCATCGTCTCGCCGGACCCGTCCGTGCCGCGTTCCGTGATCGTGAAACTGCCCACCTCCGATCCAGGGGGGCGGGCGATCGGCGAGATGATGCGGGTCTGGGAGCGGGAGCACTACTTCTATCGTGACGTGGCACCCGGACTTGCGATCCGTGTCCCCGACGCCTACGTCAACACGCTCGACCCACCGTGCCTCGTGCTCGAGGATCTCGCTCCGGCGGTACCGGGTGATCACCTTGCAGGGGCGACCCGGGAGCAGGCGGTCAAGTCGATCGATCTGCTCGCTCGCCACCACGCGGCATGGTTCGAGCATCCGTCGTTGGCGTCGTTCGACTGGATGCCGGGTCTCGACGATCCAGCGGTCCTCACGCTGGGCCCGATGTTCGACTTGGGGTGGCCGGGGTTTCTCGACCGTTACGCAAGCGAGCTTCCCGAGCGGTGTTTGCGGTGGTGCGAGCAGTTCGTGCTCGGCATCCCGGAGTGGATCGAGGGCCACCAGGACGACGCAGTCACCCTGATCCACGGCGACTTCCGTCTGGACAACCTGTTCTTCGCCGACGACGGTTCCGTTGCCGTCGTCGACTGGCAGCTCAGCATGCGGGCCCCCGGCCAGACCGACCTCGTCTACTTCTGCGCCAACAACCTCACCGTTGCGATGCGACGCGAACTCGAAGACATGCTGATCGAACGCTACGTCGCCGGCCTCCACGACGCCGGAGTGCCGGCTGATCGGGTGACCGTCGAGGGGGTTCGGCGCGGATACGTGGAAGGCATGCTGTTCTACGCGGTGTCGTTCGGGGCGAGCCTGCTCACGATCGACCCGGCGAACGAGCGTGGGGCCGCACTGTTCGACGAACTGGTTCGGCGAACCTTCGCGGCGGTCGACGATCTCGCGGTCGGATCGGTGTTGGGGTACTGATCGCTCACCACGGCGCCGGCGCGCGTCGTCGTGCGAGGACGCACGCTCAGAGTTGCGGCATCACGGTGTCGTTCGCTCCGCCGGTCGCGAGGAACTCGCCTTGTCGGAATCGGCACCTCGTGGGGTCGACTCGAACGTCCACGCCTGGCGCTTGTAGGTCCAGTTGGCGGTGGTGTCGAGCGAGTCGAGGAGCATCGCCTCACCGTTCCAGCTGTGATCGGGTGCAGGCGGGGCGAACGGGTGGAGTTCGTCTAAGGTGCCCGCAACCGCATCGGACTCGGGGGGTCGAAGATGGGCAAGGTGTTGATCGTCGGGAACCGCTCGCTCGGTGGTGACGAGTTGGCGGAGTTGATCACGGCTCGTGTGAGGGCAGCGCCGTGTACCGCCCACCTCGTGGTGCCGGTACCGAGCCCGGTGGCTTCGGCTGTCGCGGTGGGCGGGACCGCGGCGGACATCGCCCCGACGCTCAGCCGTGACATCGACCACGACCGGCGGGCGGCGCAGGAACAGCTCGGGTTCGGAATCGGCTGGTTGACGGATCTCGGGGTCACCGCGACGGGGGAACTGTCTCTCGATCCGGACACCGCTGCCGCGGTGGCTCATCTCGTGGATGCCCAGGGCTTCGACGAGGTCATCGTGTCGACGCTGCCGACCAAGGTGTCGAAGTGGCTCCGCCAGGATCTCCCGTGCCGCATCGGCCGCAAGGTCACGGTCCCGGTCACCGTGGTCTCCACCGCGAACTGACGCCGACTCATCGAGTGCCGCGCCTGCGTGCCGTCTGCGATGAGCGAAACCGCCGCATGACGACCGCTTCGCTCATCGCTGGACGGTGTGTGGGTGACGGTGATGCGGTGTGGTCAGGCGGAGGCGTAGGCGTCGACGATCGGGACGAGTTCGTCGGGGTTCGCCCCGTGCATGATGACTGCATCCGCGCCGAGATCGAACTGCCCGCGCACCGCGGCGGCGCACTGGCCGGCCGACCCGGTCGCCGACGGCGCCAACCACTCGTCAGGGATCAGGGTTGCGATGTGCTCGAGCTGCTCGGTGGTGCCGTCGACGTCGATCGCCGTCCGGAAGCTAGCGACCACGGCATCCTCGCGGAATCGTTTCAGCACGGCGGGATCCCAGCGGTTCGTGTCGACCATCAGGTCGCCGTAGGCCTGGAGGTAGGTGGCGAGGCGCCCGACCGTCTTCTTGAGTCGGAGCGGCTCGGCGAGGTGGTCGCCGATCGTCGCAAAACACGACCAGACCGTCACCGCTTCGGGGTCGCGCCCTGCACGCTCGGCCGCGTCCTTCACGGTCCGGACGCAGCGTTGCAGCGTCTCGTCGGTGAAGAAGGTGTGCAGGATCACATGGTCGAACGCTCGGCCGCCCAACTCCAGTGAGTTCGGTCCGAAGGCAACCAGTCCGAGCGGAATGTCCTCGTCGAACGTCGGGTCGAGCCGCAACACCGGGTACGACCCGATGGGTCCGTCATGGCCGATGACGGTCTCTCCGTGCCAGAGGCGGCGCATGACGCCGGTGAAATCCTCCATCTGGGCCGTCGTGATGCGAGGGATGCCGAACGCGTCGAACAGCGGGCCGATGCCCCGCCCGATTCCCAGCACGAACCGCCCGCCGGTCAAGCGATGCATCGTGGTCGCGTACGAGGCCGTGACGATCGGGTGGCGGGTGTTGTGGTTCGTGGCGCCCGTGATGATCCGCATGTTCGTCGTCGCGACGGCGGCGGCACCCGACAGGGTGACCGCCTCCTTCACGTTGAAACGCTCGCTGATGAACACGGCGCCGAGCCCGAGTTCCTCGGCGCGACGGCACTCGTCGACGAGGTCGCGCGGATTCTGCGCGCCGCCGGCGAGCGTGTAGAACCCCAGCTCGGGAAACCGCGGCTCGCTCATGCCGACACGGTGGGTTTGGCGGGCAGCGCAACCGGCGCCGGGGTCTTCTCCCGGATGAACACCGCGGCCCGAACGAGCGCGTCGGTGGCCTCGGGCATGTACCCGGCAAGGATCGGGTACACGTGCCACAGTCCGTCGCGCAGGTCGAGGCGCACATCGACGCCCGCGGCCTCGTAGCGCTCGGCCAGCCGTGTCGAGTCGGACAGCAGGATCTCGTCCATGCCGGTCTGGATCAGCGTGGGCGGGTAGCCGGAGGGGTCGGCGAACAGTGGCGACACGCCGGGATGATCGAGCGGCGTTGCTCCGGCATACGTGGTCGCCGCTTCGATCAAGCCGTCGCCGTCGAACATCGGATCGTGGTCGACCCTGGTGACGATCGACTCACCCGATGCCGTCAGGTCGGTCCAGGGCGACAGGACGTACACGGCGCCCGGCAACGGGTCACCCGCCGCCTTGAGCACGCCGAGCGTCGCGAGTGTGGCGCCGCCGCCGGCCGAGTCGCCCGCGATCGTCACGAGCGATGGATCGACGTCGGCGACGATCGCACGATACGCGGCCACACAGTCGTCGATCGCTGCCGGGAAGACGTGCTCGGGGGCGAGGCGGTAGTCGATCACGGTGACCGTCGCAGCGGCGCGCTTGGCCAGTCGGGCGCACATGGCGATGTGGCTCTTCGGGGAGCCGACGACGTAGGCGCCACCGTGGATGTAGAGGATGTGCCGGTCCGGGGCCACTTCGGTGGGGGTGGCGACGATCGCCGGAATGCCACCGACCACCGTGTCGACGTAGCTCACCTTGCGGGGCCTCGGGATCGTGTCGAGCTTGTCCATCGCCGCCCGGCGCTGCTCGATCGGCACGTCGTCACCCATCTCGAACTTGCCGATCCGCGTGCGGAAGAATCGTGCTCGCCGACTCAGTGTCATGCCGGCAGGGTAGGCGGCCGAGTCCGTTCGGTCCGAGCCCGCTGGACTCCGGCTCGGTCAGCCGGAGTTGCGTAGACCGGTGGCGATCGCGTTGATCGAGAGCTGGATTCCTCGCACGACGAGTTCATCGTCATCACCGTCGCGGTATCGGCGAAGCAGGTCGACCTGCATCACGTGCAACGGGTCGAGGTAGGGATATCGGTTCCGAAGGCTGCGCGCGAGCAGCGGGTTGTCCGCCAGCGGAGACGCAGCGCCGGTGATCCGACGATGCCACGAGAGCGTGCGTGCATGCTCGTCGGTGATGGCGCCGAAGATGTCGGTGCGCATCGAGTCGTCCTCCACCAGGACGTCGGCATAGCGCCGGGCGATCTCGATGTCGGATTTGGCCAGGACCATTCCCATGTTGTCGATCGCCGACCGGAAGAACGGCCAGTCGGTGTACATCCGGCTCAGGCGAGCCAGACGAACGTCGGCCGCGGCCCCGTCGATCCCGACGTATCGCTCGACAGCGCTGCCGACGCCGAACCACGCCGGGATCATGAGACGGCACTGGGTCCAGCCGAACACCCACGGGATGGCTCGCAGGTCCTCGATGGCGCCCGACGTGGTTCGCGATGCCGGCCGGCTGCCGACGTTGAGCGTTGCGATCTCGTTCGTCGGGGTGATCGCCCGGAAGAACGCGACGAAACGATCGTCGCCGTACACCAGCGCTCGGTACGCGTCGAACGCGAGTGCGGACAACTCGCTCATCGTGTCGGCGTCGAGCGGATCGACGTGGTCCGGCGCTCCGTTCGACCCCAGACCGTGCAGCAGCGTCGACTCGAGGGTGGCTGCGACGAGCGTCTCGAGGTTGCGTCGGGCCATCGCCCGGTTCGAGTACTTCGCCGCCACGATCTCGCCTTGCTCGGTCAGGCGGATCGAGCCGTCGACGGTGCCCGATGGCAGTGCCAGGATCGCCTGGTACGCCGGTCCGCCGCCGCGGCCGACCGTCCCGCCGCGCCCGTGGAAGAAGCGGAGCTTCACCCCCGACTCCCTGGCGACCGCAGCCAAGGTGGCCTGCGCCTCGGACAGGCTCCACTGTGAACAGAGATAGCCGCCGTCCTTGTTCGAATCGGAGTATCCGACCATGACTTCCTGGCGATTGTCCCGCGATCGGACGATGCCGCCGTACACCGGGTCGGTCAGCATCGAGCGGAGCACGCCCGGGCTGCGCTGGAGGTCGTCGATCGTCTCGAACAGCGGCACGATGTCGAGCAGCGACTGTGCGCGCTGCGTTCCTCGCGCGGTCGTGACCAGGCCGACCTCCTTGAGCAGCACGGCGACTTCGAGCACGTCACTGAGGTCGTGGGCCATCGAGATCACGTAGTGCGGCACGATCCGACGTCCGACTCGGCGTACCGCATCGGCGGCCGCTTCGAGGATCGCCAGCTCTGACAGCGTGCGATCTCGCAGCTCGGCACCCGGATGGCGCAAGACCCTCGGGGTGCTCAGCTCCGCGGTCAACAGCTCCACTCGATCCGACTCGGCAAGCCGCTCGTAGTCGTCGCAGATCCCAGCGCACGAGAACAGGTCGGCGAGGACCTCCTCGTGGACTGCGGAGTTCTGACGGAGGTCGAGCCCGCAGAGGTGCGCACCGAAGATCGCCACACTGCGACGGACCGGCTCGACGATCGTGTCCGCGATCAAGCCCGCGCCGTGGCCGTGGAGCGAGACGAGCACGTGGTCGAGGTCGACGACGAGCTCGGAGAGATCGGCGTAGGGGAGGCTGTCGCCGATCGGCGCCGGGCCCGGGACCTCGACAGCGGGGTCGAGCACCAGCCGCGCGAACCCGTGCAGACGTGCGTGCATCCCGCGCAACGCCCGCCGATACGGCTCGTCGGCGCGGAAGGGCGAGTCGTCGCCCGAGGCCGCAGCGAGTGCCATCACGTCCGCGTTCGGGGTGATCAATCGATCGGTCATCGACAGTCGACGGGACAAGCCGTGGAGCGCAGCGAGATGGTGAGCGAGTGCGGTCTCGACGTGCCGCCCGGTGGCAGAGCGGACGACGTCGGCGGTCACGAACGGATTCCCGTCGCGGTCGCCGCCGATCCACGACCCCATCGTGATCGTTCCCGACGTGTCGACGAGGCGACCCTGCGTCGCCGAGGCGACACAGGTGGCCAGGTCGGCGGTCAGGTCGGGGATCACGTCGAACAGGCTCGTGTCGTAGTACCGGATCGCTTCGTTGATCTCGTCGCGCACTCGCAGTTTCGACAGCCGCAGCAGTGCGGTCTGCCAGAGCAGGAGCACACACACCGACAGGTCGCGCTCGATGCGCGTCACCGCGGCCGGGTCTCGGCGCCGCTGATCGAGTTCGTCGAGCAGGTCGGTCACCTCGTCGAGGACCTCGAGAACGGTCTTGCGCCGAACCTCGGTCGGGTGGGCAGTGATCACGGGGCTCACCTGGAGCGACTCGACGGCAGCGACGAGAGCATCGGCGCCGACGCCTGCGGCGGCGACTCGTTCCAGCACCGCCTCGATGCTTCCTGGTCGTGGCGGGCCGGACTGGTCGCCGAGGTCGCGTCGTCGCCGCTCGAGGTGGACATCTTCGGCAGTGTTGGCCAGCAACGAGAGCCAGTCGAGCGCTCGCACGACGAGGATCTGGCGGTCGAGCGGATGCTGCGCCAGCGCATCACGGATCTCGTCGACGGCGCTGCGGCCGGATCGGCGGGCGTCCACGGCGAGCTGTCGAACCTGCTCGATGAGTTCGTACACGGCTCGGCCGTCGGTCTGCTCGATCGCGTCCCCGAGGAGCCGTCCGAGCAGACGGATGTCGGCGCCGATCGCGTCGCTGGCGTCCTCACCGGCACGGACCGGGACGTCGCTGAGGTTCGCGGTGTCGGACACCATCTCAGTCAAGCCGACTCGAACCCTCGAGGAAACCCTGATGGTCGAGCGGTGTGCGCCAGACTGAGGTCATGCGCGTCGTGTTCGTCACCGCCGAGTTGTCACCGGTGGCGACGGTCGGCGGGCTCGCCGCCGCCGCGGCAGGGCTGG
>JBGSII010000205.1:0-6076 GCA_041742555.1 Ilumatobacteraceae bacterium | reverse complement strand
CAACTCACCCTCCGCCTGCCCGACGGCACCATCCACACCACCGGACCACCCCACCGACGAACCGCCGCCTGACCCACACCGGGTCAGGCGGCAGCCGAGGACAGCACTGCCGCTCGTGGACGGCGGCCGGATCAACTTCGTGCGTTGAGCTGTGCGACGTCGCGCCCAGAAGCCGTCAGGCGGTACGACGCATCGAGCAGCTCCGCGATCTCGGACCAGTCGGTGCGCTCATCGAGGTCGATGCCGATCCATCCCGAGGGGCCGAGGTAGGCAGGCACGAACGTCCTGGCGTCCTCGAGCAGCGATCTCCGATCGCCCTCGTCGGGTTGCACGAGCACCGAGCGCGCATGCTCGACCCAGTCACCGCCGACCTTGAGCGATCCGCCGTAGTACGCGAAGACCTTCTTGGTGAAGAACGCCGGTCGGCCGTGCGACACCTTCTCGGCGGCATTGGGGAGCGCGACGGCGAGACGACGGACCGACTCGAGGAACGGATCACCATCGTCGAACATCTGCGGGTGGGCCACGCCCGGATCGTAGGCGCGTCGGGGAGGTCATGGTGAGGGTCGTTGCGTCGCCGGAGCCGGACGGCGAACATGTCGGAATGACCCGCTTGGCACGCGCCTTCGTCCGGTTCCAGAACAACCCGTCGTCGGTGCGTTATGCGTCCGCCGCGATCATCAGCACCATGACGATACTCGTGCTCGCTGGCGCCGTGCTGATGCGGATCTTCGACTCGGACAACTTCTCGACCTTCGGCGAAGCGGTCTGGTTCACGCTCCAGACGGTGACCACGGTCGGCTACGGCGACTCGACACCGACGACAGGGGTCGGCCGAGTCGTCGCGTCGATCGTCATGCTCGTCTCGATCGGACTCGTCACGGTGATCACCGCTGGCGTCACCTCGATGTTCATCGGCTCGCTGGATCGGCAACGGAACTCTGTCGATCGAGCCGAAGACCTCGCAGGGCGCGAAGCCACCCATGAAACCCTCGCCCGAATCGAGGCAGCGCTGGCCGCTGCACACGAACGCCTCGCTCGGCTCGAGGAGATCGCGACGGGCCGCGGCGACGAGCCGACCGGCTGATCATCTCCGGACATCAGTGGTGATCCGACCGACGCGCCACCAGTTCGACAGGCCCGCCGCGCCACCGGAATACGACGATCGTCCTCCCGGTTACACCCGGGGAACAGATACCCCCACCAGTATTGGAGCTGCGGCATCATGGCCACCATCGAACTGACCCTCGAGAACTTCCAACAGACGATCGCCGACAACGACACCGTGTTCGTCGACTTCTGGGCCGAGTGGTGCGGCCCCTGCCGCCAGTTCGGACCGGTGTTCGAAGCGGCCGCCGAGGCTCACGCCGACATCGTGTTCGGCAAGGTCGACGCCGATGCCCAACAGGAACTGGCCGGACACTTCAACATCCGGTCGATCCCGACCCTGATGGCGATCCGCGACAACGTCGTGTTGTTCTCTCAGCCCGGCGCCCTGCCGGCCCATGCGTTGGAGGACCTGATCGGTCAGATCAAGGACATCGACATGGACGAGGTCCGCAGCCAGATTGCCGAGCAGCAGGCGAGCTGAGCGACGCCGCGTCGAGCACACGTTGCTGTCGCCCGCTCAGGTCGCGAAGCCGACCGGCATCGACGATGACTCCTCGTCGGGGACACCCAGCCGCTCGATGTCCACGCGGGCCGCAGGGTGGCTGGCCAACAACTGCCCCCGGCGCCCGCCCTCGAAGCCGGCACCGGTGAATCCGGGCGCCATCGTGCACCCGAACAGCCCGTGGGTACCGTCGGGAGCGAGTTCGCCGGCCTGCCACACGAATGCCGGCACGACAACCTGGACCCGCTGACCGGCGCCTCGATCCGAACCGAGCCACACCTCCTCGACGCGGCCGTCGGGGTGCAGGAGCACCAGACGGATCGGATCACCGCCGTAGAAGTGCCAGATCTCGTCGTGCGGGAGCCGGTGGAACAACGACCGGCTCGACGGTTCGTGGCAGTACAACCCGATCATCGCGGTTCCGACCGGAGAACCATCCGGTGACGACGCCGACGAGCGATACGTGCTGACGAACAGCGTGCCCTCGACGGGAAGTGGCTCGAGCCCGTACGAGTCGATGAGTTCCCTCACGGTCGGGTCCATGCGCTCACGCTACGTTCGCACCATGAGCGCTCCCGCACCGATCGACGTCTGCATCACCAACTGGCACCGCCACCTCAGAGGCGAGCTCCCCGGCGGCCTCGACGCGATCCTCCACGAAGACTGCACGTTCCTCTCCCCGATCGTGTTCACCCCGCAACAGGGTCGCGACGTCACCAAGCTCTACCTCACCGCCGCTGGCAACACACTCGGCGGCAACGACGGCGACGTGACCAAGGCGGTCAACTCCGAGCCGTCCGACGGTGGCTTCCGGTACGTCAAGGAGATCCTCCAGGGCCATCACGCGATGCTGGAATTCGAGACGACCGTCGAGGGTAAGTACGCCAACGGCGTCGACATCATCACGTGCGACGACGACGCCTTGATCACCGAGTTCAAGGTGATGATGCGCCCCCTGCAGGCCATTAACGCCGTCCACGCACAGATGAGGGCGATGCTCGAACGGCTCGCCGAGTGACCGGACGTCTCGGCCGTTCGGATCGGCGGCGCGACCCGTCAGTCGGTTGACCGGGCCGTCGGGGTGAATCGAACCGGGAGCCGCTTGATCCCGCCGACGAGCGGCAGGCCGGCGGTGTCGAGCGGCACAGCCGGGCCCGTCACCTCGAGGTCGGGGAGCCGCTTGAACAGCTCGCGGAACACCACTGCCACCTCCCGGCGCGCAAGGTTGGCGCCGAGACAGAAGTGTGGACCCGGGCCGCCGAAACCGACGTGCGGGTTCGGTGACCGGCGCACGTCGAACCGCTCCGGGTCGTCGAACACCCGCGGATCACGGTTCGCAGCGCCGTAGAACATGACGAACTTGTCGCCTTCGCGGAACTGCTCGCCGCCCAACGTGACGTCGCCGGTGGCCGTCCGTCGCATGAAGGTGACCGGCGAGGCCACCCGGACGATCTCTTCGACGGCGCTCTGAGTCACGCCCTCGACATCGGCCTGCCAGATCGCGCGCTGGTCCGGGTTCTTGGACAGCAGGTTCACGCCGTGGCTGATCGCCGTACGCGTGGTGTCGTTGCCCGCAACAGCGAGCAGGACGAACAGCGACGTGATCTCCGCCGGGGTCAGGAGGTCTTCGGGCAACTGGTTGTGGATCAGCTTCGAGGTCAGATCGTCGGTGGGATTCGCTCGGCGCTCTTCGATCAGCTCCCCCATGAGTGCCGCCAACGACATACCCGCATTGAGGAACGCCTCGATGCCGCCATCCTCTCCCACGAACTCGGGATCGCCACCGCTGAGGATCACGTTCGTTGCGTCGAGCACCGTCTTGAACTCACTGCGCGGGATCCCCATCATGTCGCAGATGACCAACAGCGGGAACGGCTGCGACAACACCTCGACGAGGTCCACCTCGCCCTGCTCGCAGAAGCCGTCGATCACCTCGGTGCAGATCGACTCGACCGAGGCGAGCACACCTTGCAGTTCGACCGGCGTGAAGCTGTAGGCGACGATACGACGTTGGTGAGCGTGACGGGGATTGTCCATGTTGATGAACCCACCGAAGAACTCGAGCATCTCCATGGGCAGATCGAACAGCGACGTGGCGCCTCGGCCGGAGCAGAACTGATCCGGGTTCTTGCTGACGTGGACCACCTCGTCGAAGCGAGGGAGCGCATGGATCGTCTCGACCGAATCGCCGGCCAACGGATTGACGACCTCGATCGGCAGCACCGCTCCCAGCTCGCGGATGTCCGCGAACTCGTTCATCCGATCCTCGAGCGTCTGCGTCCAGAAACTGGGCTCGATGAGGCGGGATGCGCTGGTGGTCATGGCTCTCCTCGGATGTCGGTGCGGAAGGGGTGCCGCTGCTCTCGCACGCTAGCGACCATGTCGTGGTGCGAGCCATTCACGCATCGCCTCGATCCGCTCCGGGCGACGTTCTCACCTCCTCGACCGAGCACTCGGACCCGCTCGACCGCGACGTGCCAGACTCGGGAGATGGCAACGCTCGTACTCACCGTGATCGGCGACGACCGGGCGGGGCTCGTGGACGCGTTGGCCGGTCCGATCGCCCGCCACGGGGGAAGCTGGGATCGCAGCCACATGGCGCGTCTCGCAGGCAAGTTCGCCGGCATCGTCGTGGTGTCCACACCGGATGACCGCACGGACGACCTCGTCGCCGAACTCGACACCTTGACTGCACAAGGGGTGCTCGACGTCACGGTCGCGATCGCGTCGAACGACGGACCGGGCGACCAGGACACCCTCCTGCAGTTGCACCTGATCGGCCAGGACCGCCCGGGCATCATCAGCGAGATCGCCGGCGCCCTCGCCCGGCGGAGCGTCAGCATCGAAGAGCTCGAGACCTCCGCGTCGTCGGCGCCGATGTCGGGTGAACTGCTCTTCGAAGCCACCGCGACGTTGCGCGTGCCCGCCGCCATCGACCCCACCGACCTCCGGGCCGCGCTCGAATCGATCGCCAACGAACTGATGGTCGACCTCGACGTGACCGAACGACGCGACGAGAGGGGGTGACGATGACCGAACTCGACGAAGCGGGTGATCCCCGCGAGCGAATCCGGCTGACCCAGTTCAGCCATGGCGCTGGTTGAGGCTGCAAGCTCGCACCCGGCGAGCTGGCCCACGTCGTGGGCCACTTGAAGACTGCCCATCACGATCACCTTCTCGTCGGCCCGGACACCGGTGACGACGCAGCCGTCTGGCGCCTCGACGACGAGCGAGCGCTCGTCTCGACCGCGGACTTCATCACACCGGTGGTCGACGACGCGCGCACCTGGGGCCGAGTCGCCGCCGCGAACAGCGTGTCCGACATCTACGCGATGGGCGGACGCCCACTGTTCGCCCTCAACCTCGTGGGGTGGAACACCGACCGGCTGCCGACATCACTGCTCGGCGACGTGCTCGCCGGCGGCCAGGACATCGCCGACCAGGCCGGATTCGTGATCGCCGGCGGTCACACGATCGACGACCCCGAACCGAAGTACGGGATGGCCGTCACAGGCGAGGTCCATCCCGATCGCATCCTCACCAACGCTGGGCTGCGCTCCGGGCAGGACATCGTGCTGACCAAGGCACTCGGCGTCGGAGTGCTGACCACGGCGATCAAGAACGGTCGGGCCACAGACGACCAGGCCGCGGCGGCGGTTGCGTCCATGGTTCGCCTCAACGACGTCGCCGCCCGCGTCGCACTCGGCGCCGGGGCAACGGGATGCACCGACGTCACCGGGTTCGGACTGCTCGGCCACCTCGGCCGGATGGCACTCGAATCGGCCGTCTCGGTCACGATCGAGTTCGACGCCGTGCCGTTCCTCCCGGGAGCCGTGGGCCTGGCCGTCGACGGCGTGATGCCCGGCGGCAGCCGCCGCTACCTTGCGTGGGCGCTCGAGTTCGTCGACGTCGGAGACCACGATGAGGTCCACCAGCTGTTGCTCGCCGACGCCCAGACCTCGGGGGGCCTCGTGTTCGGTGTCGATCCGTCCGAGACGTCCGCGGTCCTCGCCGCGCTGGCCGCGTCCGGTCACCGAGCGGCACGGATCGGCTCCGCCGGCACCGGCACGCCTGGACTCGTCCTGCGCTGATCCATCCCTTCTGACCACGTTTGCGTGCGGATCTGGATGACGCGGGTCATCCGAATGTGCACGCAAACGAAGATGGGGCAGAATCTCGGGCATGACCGACACCGACCGCACGATCGACACCCGATCCGACACCGATGACCTCACCGCAGCAGACGTCGCCTGGGACATCGACTCGATCCTGCCCGACGGCGCCTCTCCCGCCGACCTGTTCGATCGCGCCGACGCCCTGGCCGACGGCCTCGCCTCGTCGAGAGGACACATCGGCTCGCTCGCGGCCGGCGAGCTCGCCGATGTGATGCGCACGCTGGCCGAACTCCAGGACCTGATGTCTCGGGCCGGCTACCACGCGATGCTCGCCTTCTCGACCGCCACC
>JBGSII010000204.1:0-15397 GCA_041742555.1 Ilumatobacteraceae bacterium | reverse complement strand
CCGTCGCGTTCGAAGAGCGGGACCCCGAGCCGTCGCTCGAGTTCCGCCAAGCCCTGTGACAGCGCCGACGGGCTCACCCCGACCTGCTCGGCCGCCAACGCCCACGACGGCGCATCTGCGACGGCGACCAGGTACTCGAGCTGGCGAATCGAGAGATCGGGGAGGGGCCGCACCTGGTGGAAGATACATCGGACTTGCTTCACAATTGCGCCGAGAGGTGAAACGTGGCTTATCATCGTCGAGATGACCGCACGACAGATCGCTCCCGCCACCGGCAAGCTCGGTGTCCTCACGCCCGGCATGGGTGCCGTGGCCTCGACCTTCATCGCCGGCGTGATCGCCGCGCGCAAGGGGATCCACCCACCGATCGGCTCGATCAGCCAGATGGCGCACATCCGCCTCGGCACCAAGGACGAGAACCGCAACCCGATGATCAAGGAGTTCGTGCCGCTGGCCAGCCTCGACGACATCGTGTTCGGCGGGTGGGATCCGATCTCGCCCAACGCACTCGAGGCCGCCCGCACGGCCGGCGTGCTGAACGACGCCGATCTGAACGCGATCTCGAGCGATCTCGAAGCCATCGTTCCGATGGAGGCCGTCTTCGACCAGCGTTGGGTCTCGCGTCTCGAAGGTGTTCGCGTCAAGCAGATCGACAACAAGTGGGATCAGGCCCAGGCCCTCATCGACGACATCGCGAACTTCAAGGCCGCCAACGGCTGCGACCGTCTCGTGATGGTGTGGTGCGGTTCGACCGAGGCGTATCAGGAGCCGTCGGCGGTGCACGACACCGTGGCCGCGTTCGAGCAGGGTCTGCGCGACAACGACGACAACATCTCGCCGAGTCAGATCTACGTGTACGCCGCGTTGCAGTCCGACGTGCCGTTCGCGAACGGTGCACCGAACCTGTCGGTGGACCTGCCGTGCATGATCGAGTTGTCCAAGACCCGCAACGTCCCGATCGCCGGCAAGGACTTCAAGACCGGCCAGACGTGGATGAAGACGATCCTCGCTCCCGGTCTCAAGGCGCGCATGCTCGGTCTGCGCGGCTGGTACTCGACGAACATCCTCGGCAACCGTGACGGCGAGGTGCTCGACGATCCGGAGAACTTCAAGTCGAAAGAGGTGTCGAAGCTCGGCGTGCTCGACGGGATCCTCCAGCCCGAGGTGTACCCGGATCTGTACGGCAACATCGATCACGTCGTGCGGATCAACTACTACCCGCCCCGCGGTGACAACAAGGAAGGCTGGGACAACCTCGACATCTTCGGGTGGCTCGGCTACCCGATGCAGATCAAGGTCGACTTCTTGTGCCGTGACTCGATCCTCGCCGCGCCGATCGTGCTCGATCTCGCGATCTTCATGGACCTCGCGCACCGCGCCGGCGAGGCTGGCGTCCAGGAGTGGCTCAGCTTCTACCTCAAGGCGCCGCAAGCGGCTGGCGACTCGCCCGCCGAGAGCGACCTGTTCATCCAGCAGACCAAGCTGAAGAACACCCTGCGCGAGTGGATGGGCGAGAAGCCCGTCACCCACTCCGAAGCCGGCTGACACCCAGGTGTCACGGTAACCCTGTCCTTCCGGACCCGACCCGAAAAGACAGGGTCGGGTCCGGGGACCGTGCGACACCCCGGTGTCATCGTGAGGGGATGGGACGACGGCAGCGAGATCTCAGCACCAGTGAATGGCAGCACGTGTTCAATCGTGGCGCCGACAGACAGGACATCTGCAGCGCTGACGGCGATCGCCTGCTTTTCGAGGAGTTGATCGCCGAGACGTTCGCGCCCTTCGACATCAGCGTGCACGGCTATGCGTTGATGACCAATCACTTCCATCTGCTCACGCATGCGCCGGACGGCGGTTTGTCAGAAGCGATGCAGCAGCTGTGCGGGCGATACGGCTCGGCGTACAACCAGCGCACTGCGCGAACGGGCTCGCTGTTCACCGGCCGATTCCGCAACGTTCCGATCACGAGCGACGCACAACTCGTGTGGACGGGGCGCTACATCCATCGCAATCCGCTCGCAATCGTGCCGTCTGCCGGTCTCGCTGCCTATCGGTGGTCGAGCCTGGGAGTTCTCCTCGGACGACGGCCTGCCCCACCATGGCTGGTCACCGACACCCTGCTGACCGGGTGGTCGTCGCCTGACGAGTACCTGTCGTATGTCGTTGAGCCGCAACCGTCGGACCGACTCCCGCAGGGTGGCCTGGCGCCGCTCGTGACGACATCATGTGACCAGATCGATGCGGCCGTCGCGGCAGTGGTCGCAGCGACCGATCCGGTGGTGTTCGGACGGGGCCACCGTGCAGAAGACGTGTCACGAACACTCTGTGTGATGCTGGCCGTCGAGACTCGCTCTGCGAATCCCGAACAACTGGCCGACCGCCACGGGTTGAGCTCGCAGAGTTCGGCTCGCCGACTGGCTCGCCGAGGCCGTGTCCTCGCCACCGGGTCGCCGTGGTTCGCCGCGCTGTACGCAGCGGCGCTCGACATCCTCCACACCGCTCCAGCAGGTCGCTCGGCTGCGTGACCCTGTCTTTTCGGGTCGGGTCCGGAAAGACAGGGTTACGTCGGGAAGGCGCCCTGGAGTTGGGCTGCGGTGAGGGTGTTCTCCAGGAGGCACGCGATCGTCATGGGGCCGGTGCCGCCCGGCATGGGGGTGATCAACCCGGCGACCTCGGCGACCGGTCCGAAGTCGACGTCGCCGACGATTCCCGCCTCGGTTCGCGACACCCCGACGTCGATGACACAGGCTCCCGGCTTCACCATGTCGGCGGTAATCATGCGGGCCTGGCCGGCGGCGCCAACCACGATGTCGGCCTCGCGCACCACGGCTGCCATGTCGGAGGTGCGTGAATGGGCAAGCGTCACGGTGGCATCGACACCCTTGCGGGCGAGCAGCAGCGACAGCGGCAACCCGACCAACGTCGACCGGCCGATCACCACGGCTCGCTTGCCGCTGGTGGGGACGTCGTAGCGCTCGAGGAGACGCATCACGCCGAGCGGCGTGCATCCGACCAGTCCCGGCCGTCCTCGCACGAGTCGCCCCATCGACCGCTCGGTCAGTCCATCGACGTCCTTCTCTGGCGGGATCAGGTCGATCACCGGCTCGGAGTCGAGACCGTCGGGAAGTGGCAGCTGCACGAGGATCCCGTGCACCTCCGGATCGTCGGCCAGTTCACGGACGACCGACTCGACCTCTGCCTGCGTCGCCGTGGCCGGCAGATCGACGTGCCGCGAGGTGAGCCCGGCCTCGGCGGCCTTCTGATGCTTCATCTTGACGTAGCGCTGGCTCGGGCCGTCGTCGCCGACCAGCACCGTCGCCAGACAGATCGACGGCGAACCTGCCTGTTCGATCCGGGCGCGAATCGCCCCGACCAGCTCGTCGCGCAGTGCAGTGCCATCCATCAGCGTCGCAGCCATGAACCACCACCCTAGGAGGTCCGCTGGACGCGAGCCCTCGTTCAGGCCCGGTGCGATCAGTTCGGACCGGATTGCTGCCATGCGGCTGCGATCGCGGCGACATGACGCTGATCGGTGCCGCAGCAGCCGCCCACCACGTGCAGGTTGGGGAGCGACAACCGGAGCTCGACATAGCGGGCGGCAAGGTCGTCAGGATCGCCGCTGTCCAACTCGACCATCTCGTCGAGTTCGGCATGGCTGAGCCGGGAGGCATTGGCGCGTAACCCCCCGATGCGCGCCGTCCAGGGTGCGTTGCCATCGAGCACGTGGTCGAAGTGGGTCGGGTGCGCGCAGTTGACCATGAAGTGGGTCACGGAGCCGTTCGTCGCCGCATCCGTGCGCTCGATCGCCTCCGCCAGCGACATCCCCGACGGCAGGCTCCCGTCGGTCTCCACGGTGAAGGAGATCACGACTGGCAGCCCTGCATCCTCGGCGGCGCGGGCGATGCCGACCGCTTCGTCGACGTACCCCAATGTGAGCGCATCGACCACGTCGATCCCGGCGGCAGCCATCGCCGCGATCTGGAACGAGTGATAGTCGGCCGATTCGTGGGCTGTCATCGTCGAAGCGATCACATACCCGTCACCTCGTGGCCCGACCGCTCCACCGACGAGGAACGGCTGGGTCCCTCTCCAGGCGCGGCGCACCTCTTCGACCACGCCGACCGACGCGTCGATGAACTCGGAGAGCGCAACTTGGTCGTGACCGAGCGTGGTCGCCCAATCGGGGTTGGCTCGCCAGGTCGGTGCGTCGAGGAGCACGGCAGCGTCGAGCGATCGGGCGATCTCCGCGTAGTGCCCGTAGTACTCGGCGAGCAGAGTCCGACCCTGCGGCGTCGCCGCGAGCGGATACGCCGCGAACGCCGGAAGGTCGATGCCGTGCTCGAAGACCAACCAGGTCTCCAATCCGGCATCGGTGACGACCAGGTCGTCGGACGACGTCAGCGCCGCGAGCTCGGACTCCGTCGACATCTCGATCGATCTCTCTGACCCATGCCTAGGGAAGGTACTCGAACGCCGAGACCACTTCGAAGCCCTCAGCGGGCTGCAACGTGCCGTCGTCGGCGTACACGATCACCGGGAACTCGAACGTGCAGATCGACGGATAGGCAGCCGCTCTGCCGCACTCGACCGGAAGACCGGACGGCCAGATCGATTCGCTGGTGGTCGCGAAGTAGTCGTAGAGCGACGTTCCGGTCACGTCCTGGCCGCTGGACGCAACCGCATCGGCGAACTTGGCGAGCGTCATTGCCTGGATGATGCCGAGCCCACCGAGGCCGAGCGCGGCGGGATCGATCTCCTCGGGTGGCACGCCGAGTGCCGGCGCCATGATCTCGCGAATGAGCGCGTTCGCCGGCGTCTCGTCGTTCGTCTGCGCGCCCAGGAACGTCCAGCCCAGTGCATCGTCGCCGACTTGGTCGATGACCTCCTTGGCGGCGCACGCGCTGGAGGCCAACACGGGCGTCTCGATCCCCAGTGCGACCCGTCCCCGCATCGTTCCGATGCATCCGGGCTCGTCGTACAGGGTGATCAGCAGGTCAGGGTTGCCGCTGTTGGCTTGCTGCATCAGGCCCTGATACCCGGCGTCGGTCTCCTCGACACCTCCCTTGATCGAGACGTACGGGATCCCGACCTTGTCGAGCGATGCCTTGAGCGCCGTCTCGGTGCCGTTGGATCCGGGCGCATCGGCACTGATGATTCCGATCGAGGTGGCGTCGAACTGTTCGGCGGCCACGCCGGCCATCCCGGCGGCAAGCGTTGCGTTGCCGCCGGTCGTGAACAGCGCGTTGGCGGTGTAGTCACCCGGAAGGATCGGGAGGAGGCCGACGACCGGCAGTTGCGTGGCGTCGAATGTCGGGTACCCGGGGAAGAGGTCGAGGCCGAGCAGCACCAGTTCGACGTCGGATCCGACGACCTCCTGTGCGCATGCCTGTGACGTCTCCGGCGAGCCCTTGGCCGCGCACGAGGTCAACTCGATGGGACGCCCGCCCATCCCGCCGTGCTCGTTGAGGTATTCGAACGTGGCCTCGATGTTCTCCCTGATGTCCGGGAAATCGAGTCCAGGCACACCCTCGGTGTTGACGAGGCCGATCCTCATCGGTTCACCTGTCGGTGGGCCCATCTCGGCGACCCGGGCAGTGAAGTCGTCCTGCGACGTCGCCTCTGACGTGTCTGGTGCGTCAGACGTCGCGGTGGCCTCGGTCGTGTCGGATGCGTCGGTCGGCGGCGGCGCAGCGGTCGCGTCGGGAGCGTCGGTCGGTGACGGCGCCGACGGATCCGCGTTGTCATCGTCGCTGCTGCACCCCCCTGCGATCAGCGACAGTGCGACGACACCACACACCCACGGACGACGCGCGTTGATCATGTCAAGACCCCCATCTCGAGAGCCGCAGACTAGCCCGTTCGGACTGGCCGAGGTCGATGTGAGGGTTCGGCAGACCGACACGCGCTTGCCCGTCGCCGATCTCGACTCGGCGATTCGCCGTCGCGCTCATGACTTGCCGACAACGCGCCGATGAGGACTATGATGTCCACCGTGTCTACGACCACCTCCGCATCCCCGACTCTGCTCGTAGTACTCATCCAGTAGCACGCCTGGCCTTCGCCTGTGCGTGCTCCGACCTCCCAGACGGGAGGTCGTTTGCTTTTTCGGCACCTGTGCGATCCGCCCCGACTCCATCCACCGAACCAACGTCATCTCGAACACCCGTCACGAACACGCATCACGAACACCCATCTCGAACACCCCCAGCGAACACTCCACACAAAGGCACTGACATGACCGAACGACTCACCGGCGCCGAGGCGCTGATCCGAGCACTCGAGTACGAGAACGTCGAACTCATCTTCGGCTATCCGGGCGGGTGCATCCTGCCCGCCTACGACCCGCTGATGGACAGCCCCATTCGCCACGTCCTCGTGCGTCACGAGCAGGGCGCTGGCCACATGGCCGAGGGCTATGCACACGTGTCCGGCAAGCCGGGCGTGGCCATGGTGACCTCCGGGCCGGCAGCCACGAATCTCGTCACACCGCTGATGGACGCCTACATGGATTCGGTGCCGATGGTGGCGATCACCGGTCAGGTGCCCACTGCAGCGATCGGCTCCGATGCGTTCCAGGAGTGCGACACCGTCGGCATCACCCGTTCGTGCACGAAGCACAACGAGCTCGTCCTGAGCGCGCAGGACATCCCGATGGCAGTCCGCCAGGCGTTCCACATCGCGACCACTGGGCGCCCCGGGCCGACGCTGATCGACGTGCCGAAGGATTGCCTGCAGAACGAGATGGACTGGTACTGGCCGACCGATCAGGAGGTGCTCGACTCGCTGCGGGGCTATCGGCCGAACGTCAAGGGCCATCCCAGGATGATCAAGGAGGCCGCACGGCTGATCCTCTCGTCGGAGCGCCCGATCATCTACGCGGGAGGCGGCATCCTCAAGGCACGCGCGGCGGAGGCACTCCGCGACCTGGCCGAACTGATCGACAGCTACGTCGTGACCACGCTGATGGCGCGCGGCGCCTTTCCCGACAACCACCCGCTGTGCCTCGGCATGCCCGGCATGCACGGCAACGCCACCGCCGTCACCGCGATGCAGAAGGCCGATCTGCTGATCACGCTCGGGGCACGCTTCGACGACCGCATCACCGGCAAGGTGGACGCGTTCGCTCAGCAGGCAAAGGTGATCCACGTCGACATCGACCCGGCCGAGCAGGGCAAGGTCCGCCGGCCGGACGTGCCGATCGTCGGTGACGCGAACTACGTCATCCAGGAGATCATCGCCGAGATCAAGTCGATGATCGCCGCCGGCACCGCCCAGGCCGACACGTCGGCATGGAAGAGCAGGGTGTCGGGGTGGCGCGAGCAGTTCCCGATGACCTACGAGCAGTCCGAGCCGGGCGCGGCCCTGAAACCCCAGTACTGCATCGAGGAACTCAACCGGCTGGCGTCGCCGCACACGATCGTCGCCTCCGGTGTGGGGCAGCACCAGATGTACACGTCGCAGTTCTTCGAGTTCAACGAGCCCTACACCTGGGTCAACTCCGGTGGATTGGGCACGATGGGTTTCTCGATTCCGGCAGCGATCGGAGCGAAAGCGGCGAAGCCGGAGTGCGACGTGTGGGCCGTCGACGGCGACGGGTGCTTCCAGATGACCGCCCAGGAACTCGTGACCGCAACGGTCGAGGGGCTGCCGATCAAGGTGGCGCTGCTCAACAACAGCTACCTCGGCATGGTGCGTCAGTGGCAGGAGATGTTCTACGACGAGCGGTACTCCGAGGTCTTTCTCAACTCGACGGTGCCCGACTTCGTGAAGTGGGCCGAGTCGATGGGCTGCGTCGGCATCCTGGTCGAGTCGCCCGAAGAGGTCGGTCCCGCGATCGAGAAGGCGAACTCCATCAGCGACCGCAGCGTCGTTATCGAATTCCGCACCGACGCCTCCGAGAAGGTCTTCCCCATGGTCCCCGCCGGCCACAGCAACGACGACCTGATCCTCCATCCCACCCAGCAGGACCGAGCGGAAGCGTTGAAGTCATGACCACGATCAACCAGTACGGGGGCCAGACCCTCAACCATCACATCCTGTCGGTGCTCGTCCAGAACCGACCGGGCGTCCTTGCGAGGGTGGCCGGCCTGTTCGCCCGGCGTGGCTTCAACATCTTCTCGTTGGCGGTCGCTCCCGCCGAGGACGACGGGATGAGCCGCATCACGATCGTCGTCGATGTCGAGTCGACCCCGCTCGAGCAGATCACCAAGCAGCTGTTCAAGCTGATCGACGTCGTCAAGATCTCCGAGCTCGATCCGCGGCGTTCGGTCGAACGCGAGCTGCTGATCGCGACGGTCAAGGCGCCGGACGAACAGCGCGGCAAGGTCGTCGAGTTGATCAACATCTTCGAAGGCAAGATCATCGCTGTCGCCGAGTCGGCGCTCACGGTGAGCCTCGAGGGCCATCCGGACAAGCTCGACGATTTTGAGGATTTGCTCGATGGTTATGGCATCGTTGAGCTCCAGCGCACCGGACGGGTGGCGCTACCGAAACTCGATCGCGGCGCTCGACTGCGCGCCGTGAACCCCACTCCCACAACTGGAAAGGCTGGCTGAGATGGCCGTCACCGTGTACTACGCCGAGGATGCAGATCCTTCGATCATCCGAGGCAAGAAGGTCGCCGTCATCGGCTACGGCTCACAGGGCCATGCCCACGCGCTGAACCTCAAGGAGTCGGGCGTCGACGTCGTCGTCGGCCTGCGGCCCGAGTCGTCGTCTGCCGCGAAGGCCGAAGCAGCCGGTCTCACCGTGATGACCATCGACGACGCCGCCGAGTGGGCCGACGTCATCATGCTGCTCGCTCCTGACACCGAGCAGAAGGCGATCTACGACGCGCACATCGCCGCGCACATGACCGACGGCAAGGCGCTCGCATTCGCGCACGGCTTCAACATCCGCTTCGATCGCATCCAGCCGCCCGAAGGCTGCGACGTGATCATGATCGCGCCGAAGGGCCCTGGGCATCTGGTGCGGCGCACCTACACCGAAGGCGGTGGGGTGCCGGCGCTGATCGCCGTCGCCCAGGACGCGACGGGGACCGCCCGCGACGTCGCGATGTCGTATGCCGACGCCATCGGCGGCACGCGCGCCGGCGTGATCGAGACGACGTTCGCGGAGGAGACCGAGACCGATCTCTTCGGCGAGCAGGCCGTGCTGTGTGGCGGTCTGACCGCGTTGGTTCGGGCCGGGTTCGAGACGCTCACCGAAGCGGGCTATGCCCCCGAGATGGCGTACTTCGAGTGTCTCCACGAAGTGAAGCTGATCGTCGACCTCATGTACGAAGAGGGCATCGCCGGCATGCGCTACTCGATCTCCGACACGGCCGAGTACGGCGACCTCACCCGAGGCTCACGCGTCGTGAACGCCGAGACGAAGGCCGAGATGAAGCGGATCCTCGAGGAGATCCAGAGCGGGCAGTTCGCAGCCGAGTGGATCGCCGAGTCCGAGGCGGGTCGCCCGAACTACAAGCGAATGCAGGACGAGGGCAAGGCCCACCCCATCGAGGAGATCGGTGGCGAGTTGCGCGACATGATGCCGTTCATCCGCGCCGGCAAGCAGAAGGTTTCCGACATCTCCGGCGGCTGATCGCCCCAACCCACCACATCTTGCGATGAGCGAACCGACCGCATACGCGCCCCTTCGCTCATCGCTGGCTCGGACAGTGTCGCTGCGATGAGCGAAAGGGCCGTATACGCAGCTGTTCGCTCATCGCTGGCTGGTGTGGGGGAGGCGGCGTGACCGCTGGTTCATGGGTCTTCGCCGCGGTGTTCGCTGTCGCGGCGGGCGCGAACTGGTGGAGTCGGCTGGGAGAGGGTCGCCGTACGACCGAACTCTGGAGCAAGCCGCTCGCCCTCGTGGCCCTGATCGGTGTGGCGATGACGCTCGATCCGGCGGAACCCACCGTGCGAGCGTGGTTCGTCGTGGCCTTGACGTTCTCGCTCGCTGGCGACGTGTTGCTCCTCGATGGCGATCGACGATTCGTGCCCGGCCTCGTCGCGTTCCTGGCGGCACACATCGCGTACACCATCGGGCTCGTTGTCGCTCCCGACTGGTCGTGGGCGGCCTTCGGAGCCGCCCTTGTTGCGGTCGCGTTCCTCGTCGGAATCGTTGGCGTGCGAATCGTCCGCGCCGCGCATGGTTCCGCGCCGGTGCTCGGTCCTGCCGTGACTGCCTACCTGCTCGCGATCTCCGTGATGTTCTGCGCCGCGGCGGCGACCGGCAACTGGATCGCCATCGTCGGTGCTGCGCTCTTCGTCGCGTCGGACTCGGTGCTCGGCTGGCGCCAGTTCGTCTCAGACGCACGCTGGATGCCGGTGACGATCATGGTCACCTACCATCTCGGCCAGGCCGGCCTCGTCGCCAGCCTCCTCTGACCCATCGCAGTGACGGTGGCCGCCGTTGCGATGAGCGAGAGGTGCCGTATCCGGTCGCTTCGCTCATCGCAAGACGGGTGGGGGAGGTGTACGGGTGCGGGAAACCCGACTTGTGTGGTCGGGAATTGAGGGATAGCGTGCGGCGCCTATGAGTGACTCCTGGGGTTTCGAGACCAAGCAGATCCACGTCGGCGGCGAGCCGGATCCGACGACCGGCGCCCGTGCGGTGCCGATCTATCAGACGACGTCGTACCAATTCCGCGACACCGACCATGCGGCCAACCTGTTCGGTCTCGCAGAGATCGGCAACATCTACACCCGCATCATGAACCCGACGCAGGCAGCGCTCGAAGCCCGCGTCAACGCACTTGAGGGTGGCTGCACCACTGCGGTCGGCCTGCCCGGCACCCTCGCAGTCGCCTCGGGGCAGGCCGCCGAGACGCTCGCGTTCATGACGTTGTGCGAGTCGGGCGATCACGTCGTCGCCTCGCCGTCGCTCTACGGCGGTACCTACAACCTGCTGCACTACACGCTGCCGAAGTTCGGCGTCGAGGTCACCTTCGTCGACGATCCGGACGATCTGTCGCAGTGGGAGGCCGCCGTCAAGCCGAACACGAAGGTGTTCTTCGGTGAGGTCATCCCGAACCCGAAGAACGACGTGCTCGACATCGAAGGCATCGCCGGGGTTGCACACGCCAACGGCATCCCGCTGATGGTCGACAACACCGTGCCGACGCCGTACCTGATCCGCCCGCTCGAATGGGGCGCGGACATCGTGATCCACAGCCTCACGAAGTTCATGGGTGGCCACGGCACCTCCGTTGCCGGCGCGATCGTCGACGGCGGCACCTTCGACTACGCAGCATCGGGCCGCTTCCCGAACTTCACCGAGCCGGACCCGAGCTATCACGGCCTCGCCTACTTCCCGGCGCTCGGCCACGGCGCGTTCATCCTCAAGGCTCGGGTGCAGATGCTGCGCGACATGGGCCTCGCCATCTCACCGTTCAACGCGTTCTTGATCCTGCAGGGTCTCGAGACGCTGAGCCTGCGGATGGAGCGCCACTTCGCGAACGCCCAGAAGGTGGCGGAGTACCTCGACGCCCACGACCAGGTCGAGTCGGTCAACTACTCGGGCCTCGCCTCGAGCCCCTGGCACGAGCGGGCCACCAAGCTCGGCGGCGGCCGGGGCTACGGCTCGGTGCTGGCGTTCGAGATCAAGGGCGGCCTCGAGGCGGGCAAGAAGTTTGTCGAGGGTGCCGAACTGCACAGCCACGTGGCCAACATCGGCGACGTCCGCAGCCTCGTCATCCATCCGGCGAGCACCACCCACAGCCAGCTCACCCCCGAGGAACAGTTGGCCTCGTCGGTCGGCCCTGGCCTGATCCGCCTCAGTGTCGGCATCGAGTCGGTCGACGACATCATCGCCGACCTCGACAAGGCCTTCGCCGCCGCCAAGTCCTGAGCGCTCGGATTGCAGCAGGGGTCTGACCCCTGCTGCAATCGACCCCTGCTGCAATCAGTCGTCGCGCTGGTCTCGGAGGAAGTCCTCGAACGCGCTGCCGAGGTCGTCGGCCGACGGGATCTGGGCCTCTGAACGTCGGTCGAACTCGGCCTCGAGGAGTTGCACGTACATCTTGAGCTGCTCGTCGTTGTCGGCGATCTCGTCGTGGACATCGCGCCAGCTGTCCACCTGGTCGCTGAAATCGGTGGTGTTCGGCACGTCGAGGACGTGGCTCAGGTGTCGTACGAGCGCAGCGGTCGCTTGAGGATGCTCGGCGTTCATGAGGTAGTGCGGGATGCCGACGCGCAGTGAGACCGACGGAATGCTGCGAGTCTCGAGCTCCGCTTGCAGGACTCCGACCACGCCGGTGATGCCCTGGTAGCTCGGTGCGACCAGTCCGAGCCGGCGGGCGAGATCGGCGTTGGCGGTGCTGCCGGTGACGGGCGGCGTACGTGTGTGCGGGATCGCCTCGGCTCCCGAGCCGACCGTGACCACCGCTTCGCACCCGAGGGCCTCGGCGACGACCACGATCGCCTCGACGTACGTCTTCCAGTACAGGTGCGGCTCGACGCCGATCAGGCCGACGACGTCGCGGTGGCCGTGATTGCGCTGGAGCACGAACTCGTTGTTCGGCCACACGATCTCGCGGATGTCGTCGTCGATCGTGACGTGTGGGCGCTGTTGGGTGAAGTCGTAGAACGGGTCCGGATCGATCGAGCCGACCGTCACCGCGTGGTCGGCACTGATGAACGTGTTGACCGCGTGGGTCGCTGCGCTGGCGACGTCGAACCAACCCTCCAGTCCGACGAGCATCACGGGTCGCTCGAGCGCGTGGATGTCGCCGGTGTCGAGCTCGAGGACCTCCATCGCATCCACGTCAATCCGCCCGATCGGTCAGCGCAACACGGCGACGACGTGGTCGACCGAACGGGTGAGGGCTTCGACGTCCGACGGATCGATCGCCGGGAACATGGCGATCCGGAGCTGATTCCGGCCGAGCTTGCGATACGCAAACGTGTCGAGGACGCCGTTGGCGGCCAGCGCGGCCGTGACCGCCGTGGCGTCGATCGAATCGTCGAGGTCGATCGTCCCGACGACGTTCGAGCGCTTCGCAGCGTCCGTGACGAACGGTGCGGCCCAGTCCCGTGACTCGGCCCACCGGTACAGGATGGCCGCCGACTCGGCGCTGCGCCCGGCTGCGAAGTCCATGCCACCGTTGTCGAGCATCCAGCGGACCTGAGCGTCGAGCAGCACGAGCGTGGCGAGCGCCGGGGTGTTGTACGTCTGATTCTGCACGGAGTTGTCGAGTGCGATCTGGAGGTCGAGCGACGCCGGTCGCCAGCGGTCGCTCGCCCCGATCGAGTTGATGCGATCGAGTGCGGCCGGTGAGCACGCGGCCAGCCAGAGCCCGCCGTCGGAGGCGAAGCACTTCTGCGGAGCGAAGTAGTAGACGTCGACCTCGGCCGGGTCCCAACGGAGGCCTCCCGCGGCGGACGTCGCGTCGACGGCGACCAGGGCGGTCTCGGCGGACGTGCCGGCGGGCCGACGAAGCTCCATCGCGACGCCGGTCGAGGTCTCGTTGTGTGTGAGTGCGTAGAGATCGATGCCCTCCTCGGCGACGGCGTCGGGATGGCTCCCGGCGTCCGAACGAACGACCGTGGGTTGACCGAGGTGCGGAGCCGCCGCTGCTGCCTCGGCGAACTTCGACGAGAACTCGCCGAACACGAGGTGCTGGCTGCGCTCGGCGATCAGCCCGAACGTGGCGACGTCCCAGAACACCGTCGAGCCACCGTTGCCGAGCACGATCTCCCAGCCGCCCGGCAGCGAGAACAACTCCGTGAGGCCCGCACGCACCGATCCGACGAGCTTCTTCACGGGAGGCTGGCGATGCGACGTCCCCAGCACGCTGTCGCCGGACGCGACGAGGGCGTCGAGCTGTGCAGGTCGCACCTTCGACGGTCCGGATCCGAAGCGCCCATCGGTTGGAAGCAGGTCGGCGGGGATGACGATGGTTGTGGGGTCGACGCTCACGGTCCACAGCATGGCGGCTGCGTCCGCCGATGCCACGGCCCGTTTCGGGTCAGTTTCCTCGTTGGGATGCCGGGTCGGCTGTGGCAGGCTGGCGGACGTGAAGCGCACATCCCAACGACTCGCCGCGATCGCCCCCTCCGCCACTTTGGCCGTCGACGCCAAGGCCAAGGCCCTCCAGGCCGCCGGCGAGAGCGTGATCGGCTTCGGAGCCGGTGAACCCGACTTCCCGACGCCCGCCCACATCGTCGAAGCGGCGGTCGAAGCGTGCCGCGACCCCAAGAATCACCGGTACACGCCGGCGGGCGGCCTCCCGGAGCTGAAGCAGGCGATCGCCGACAAGACCAAGCGCGACTCGGGCTTCGACTGCAGCGCCTCGCAGGTGCTGGTCACCAACGGTGGCAAGCACGCGGTCTACACCGCGTTCGCAGCGCTGTGTGATCCCGGCGACGAGGTGATCTGTCCGGCCCCGTACTGGACCACCTATCCCGAGGCGATCACCCTTGCGGGCGGAGTTCCCGTTGTGGTCGACACGGACGCCGCGAGTGGCTTCCAGGTCACGATCGAACAGCTCGACGCCGCGTACACCGAGCGCACGAAGGTGCTGTTGTTCGTGAGCCCTGACAACCCCTCCGGTGCGGTCTGCCCACCCGACATGGTGAAGGCGATCGGCGAGTGGGCGCTCGAGCGGGGCGTCTGGGTGATCACCGACGAGATCTACGAGCACCTCACCTACGGCGACAACACGTTCGTGTCGATGCCCACCGTCGTGCCCGAACTCGCCAACCAATGCATCATCGTCAACGGCGTCGCCAAGACGTATGCGATGACCGGCTGGCGCGTCGGGTGGATGATCGGCCCCGACGACGTCATCAAGGCGTCGACCAACTTCCAGAGCCATGCGACCTCGAACGTGGCCAATGTGTCCCAACGCGCAGCGCTCGCCGCGGTGTCGGGTTCGCTCGACGACGTCGTGATGATGCGCACCGCGTTCGCCCGTCGCGCGCAGACGATGTGGACGAAGCTCAATGCGATCGAGGGTGTCACCTGCCTCGAACCACAAGGCGCGTTCTACGCCTACCCGGACCTCACCGGGCTGCTCAACCGGCCGATCGACGGGCTGACGGCGACCAACACCCTCGAGCTCGCCGACCTCGTGCTCGACAAGGCGAAGGTCGCCTTCGTTCCCGGCGAGGCGTTCGGCCTCGGGGGCTATGGACGGTTCTCGTTCGCGCTGGGCGACGACGATCTGATCGAGGGCATCGATCGCCTCGCCGCGCTGGTGGGTTGAGCAACGCAGGTGTTACATCTGGGGTCAGACCCCAGATGTAACACTCAGCGCCACCAGAGGTCGTGGCGCAGCGCCAGGCCGGTGATCACGACGAGCACGAGGCACTCGCCGACCTGCTCGACCGCGCCGAGGATGTCGCCGCTGACGCCGCCGAAGGCGCGCGTCGCGACAACTGTCACCGCGACGGCGCCGAGTGCCGCTGCC
>JBGSII010000203.1:0-2811 GCA_041742555.1 Ilumatobacteraceae bacterium | reverse complement strand
CGTCGCCGCGGGCGAGCCGGTCGGTCCGCTGCACGGCGTCCCGATGACGATCAAGGACTCGTTCCAGACCGAGGGCTGCATCACCACGTCCGGCTCTCCCGACCTGGCCGGGTTCGTTCCGACCGAGGACGCCTGGCCGATCGCCCGGCTGCGCGAAGCCGGTGCCATCGTCTTCGCCAAGACCAATCTGCCGCTGTTCGCCGACGACATCCAGACCTTCAACGAGGTGTACGGCACGACGAACAACCCTCACGATCTCGACCGGACGCCGGGTGGATCGTCGGGCGGGTCGAGCGCAGCGCTGGCGATGGGCTTCACCCCACTCGAGCTGGGAAGCGACATCGGCGGATCGATTCGAGTTCCTGCCCACTACAGCGGCGTGATGGGCCACAAGCCCAGTTACGGCATCGTCCCCGGCCACGGTCAGATCCCCGGCATGCCCGGCACGCTCACGCAGGCCGACCTGGCAGTCGTCGGACCGATGGCGCGCACGATCGACGACCTGGAGGTCGCGCTCGACGTACTCGCTGGGCCCGACCGATGGTCGGCACCGGCGTGGAGTCTCGATCTGCCGCAACGCAGGGCGGAGTCCCTGACGGACTTGCGTCTCGCGGCGTGGATCGACGACGACTTCGCCCCGATCGACACCGACACCAGACGCGTGCTGGGCGCCACGATCGACTCGATCCGATCGGCCGGTGGTCGGGTCGACACCGGCGCTCGACCCGAATTCACGCTCGAGCGGGCATTCACGGTGTACGGCAACCTGCTGTTCGCCGCACTGTCGGGCGGAGTTCCGAAGGACCGGCTGGACGACTACGCCGCCGAGACCGAGGACACACCGCTCGGCTGGATCAAGCGAGCGTCGGCCGCCCGCCACCGCCACTGGCTGGCGGACAACGAACGCCGGCTGCAGATACGGCAACGATGGGCCGAGTTCTTCGACGACTTCGACGCGCTCCTGCTGCCGGTCCATCCCCGGCCGGCTCTCGCACACGATCACTCGATGCCACAGTTCGCCCGCACCGTGACGATCGATGGCGAGGACTTGCCCTACCTCGATCTGTGGAAGTGGATCGCCCCGGCCGGGCTCGGCTCACTCCCTGCAACCGTGGTGCCCGTCGGCCTCAGCACCGACGCCCTTCCGATCGGCATCCAGATCGTCGGCCCGTTCCTCCACGACCGAACCACCCTGCATCTCGCCCGCCTGATCTCGGCGCTGATGGCCCAGCGCAACGCCTGGCCGAGCGCCTGTCCTCGCCCCGCGATCGCGAGTTGACCGCAGCGCCGGTCACCGCTGATCAGGCGGCGTCGACGAGAGCCTTGTCGAGCGCAGCGAGGGCCAGATCGATCTCGTCGGCCGTGACGGTCAACGGCGGCATGAACCGCAAGGTCGTGCCCGCCGCACCGGCGGTCATCGTGATCAGCTTGCCCTGGCGAAGGCAATGCGACACGATCGCCGACGTGCGCGCCGCCGTGTCGAACTCTGCGGCGATCATCAGACCGAGTGCCCGCACGTGTGTGATCGACCTGTGCCGTTCCTGGAGCGCTCGGAGTCCGTCGGCGAGCTGGCGTCCACGAGCGTTCACGTGGTCCATGAACCCCTCGGCGCTGAGCACCTCGATCGTCGCGAGCGCTGCGGCGCATCCGATCGGATTGCCGCCATAGGTGCCGCCGTGTGAGCCAGTGGGCCATTGGTCGTCGAGTGCGCGCCGAGTACCGAGCGCAGAGAACGGGAACCCCGACGCGATGCCCTTGGCCATGCACACGATGTCGGGTTCGACTCCATAGTGCTCGATCGCGAACATCTTGCCGGTGCGGCCGAAGCCCGACTGCACCTCGTCGGCGATGAAGAGCATCCCGTGCTCCTTGCAACGCCGGTCGACGGCCTCGAGAAAACCTGCCGGTGCGGCGACGTACCCGCCCTCGCCGAGCACGGGCTCGATGATCACCGCAGCCGTCTCGCTCGGCGCAGTGACGCCCGTGAGCAGCTCGTCGAACCCAGCGAGCGCCCGCGCCACCTCGGCGTCGACATCCGACGCGCGCACGTTGGGGTAGGGCGCGATGAAGACCCCAGAGGGCAGGGGCGCGTGGCCGGCTCGGTAGACCGTCTTCGAGGTCGTCATCGCCATCGCCTGATGGGTGCGGCCATGGAAACTGCCCTGGAACACGATGATGTTGGGACGACCGGTCGCCTGCTTGGCGAGTTTCACGGCAGCCTCGGTGATCTCCGCGCCGGAGTTGGCGTAGAAGAACGTGTCGATGCCCGGCGGCGACAGCTCGGCCAGCCGGGCGGCCAGCGGCTGCATCAGATCGTGGGTGTACACGTTCGCCTGAGCGTGCACGAACCGCTTCGCCTGCTCCGCGATCGCAGCGGTGACGTGAGGATGGCAGTGACCGGTCGAGGTGACGGCGATGCCGCCGCTGAAGTCGAGGTACCGCTCTCCGGCGGTCGTGGTGACCCACGAACCGTCTCCGGACGCGACCTCGAGATCGGTCACCTTGAACCACACGTGCGACAGATTGTCGGTGCTCATCGCAGCATCATCCCACGATCCGATCGAGAACTGAAGCGAGGCGAGGAGTCCGACCGTGCCGGGATTCGCGCTCGTCGATCCATCCGGCAAGGCGACGCATCCCGTTGATCGCAGCCCATCGCACCGGCTCGGGCTCCCAGCGTCTCGACGTGTGCTGCACCCACGGGAGGGCGACGAGCGCTGACTCCGGACGCAACACGAGGTCGGCGATCGTGCGACCGGCGAGGTTCGCTGCGGCCACGCCCTCTCCAACGTACCCGCCGGCCCATGCGAG
>JBGSII010000202.1:0-5960 GCA_041742555.1 Ilumatobacteraceae bacterium | reverse complement strand
ACCGTCCCGAGATCGAGCTCGGGCAGGCCGAGGCGGGCGCCCTCCGTCGCCCCGAGGCGGAAGTGGCACGCGAGCGGGAGCTCGAGTCCGCCGCCGAGGCAGTAGCCATACAGGGTGGCGATCGAGGGCTTGTCCATGCTCTCGATGGCGGCGAGCACCCGCAGCCGTTGGTCGAGCACCGCCTCGAAGCCGCCGCGCTCGCCGGCGCCACCCATCAGCTGCTTGAGGTCCATCCCGACCGAGAAGTGTTCATCGCCGGCGGCGGTGAACACCAGGGCTCGCACCGACGCGTCGCTCGCCGCGTCGCGCACGGCGCCCTCCAGCGCGTCCATGTACTCCAGCGTCATCCGGTTGCGCGGTGCGTCGTTGTTCGTCAAGGTCAGGACGCCGCCGTCCTGCTCGACGAGGAGTGCGTCGCTGCTCATGGTCCTCCGATCGTTCGGGCCGGGGCCCGGTCGCCGTCGACACTAGCGCTCCGCCGATGGTGGTAAGTGCGTTGGAGACTGGCATAATCGCGGCCACTGTCGGTCGAGCAGGAAGGGGAGCACATGTCCGGTGACGACGCGATGCGGGAGGTCGGCAAGCAGCTGCCGGTCCCGGAGTTCGAGGCGACGGCGTTCACGGTGCCGACCAAGCCGCTGTCGGAGGCGACGGTCGCGATCGTGACCACGTCGGCCCTGCATCGCCAGGGCGAGGAGGGGTACACGCCGGGCGACGTCCGGTTCAAGGCACTGGATCGCGCTGATCGTGACTTCGTGCTCGGTCACTGGAGCCCGAACTTCGATCGGTCCGGATTCCAGATCGACCTCAACGTCGTCTTTCCGATCGATCGCCTCGAGGAGCTCGCCGCCGACGGCACGATCGGGCAGGTTGCGCAGACCCACTACGCGTTCGCCGGCAACCAGCCCGACTCGGTGTCGGAGGTCCGGCTCGACACCGGCCCCGCCTGCGCGCAGGCGCTGCTCGCTGCGGGCGTCGACGTGGTGGTGCTCACACCCGTTTGACCGCTCTGCACGCGTACCGTGAGTACGCTCGCCCACGTTCTCGAAGCTGCCGGTCTCGTGACGATCGCGCTGAGCTCGAACCTCTCCGTCGTCGAGCGGATGCATCCGCCCCGGGTGCTGCACTGCGAGTTCCCGCTCGGTCGACCGCTCGGCAAGCCGGGTGACATCGAGTACCAGCGAGACGTCCTGGACCGAGCGTTCGCGCTGTACGGCGCGACCGAGCCGGTGCTCGAGATCCACCCCGACGTCATCGAGGCGGACGAGACGCCGATGGCGTGTGCACTGCCGCCACGGTACGACCCGAACCTGCCGCCGGCGGTCGACGAGGCCCGGGCGCTGCGCGCCGCGTACGACCGCGCGCTCGCCAAGCACGGCGCCACATCGGTCGGGCGGACGATCTCGGTCGACCAGATCTCCGAGGCGCTCGACATCTTCCACCAGTGGGCCAACGGTGCGCCATGGAAGGAGACCCCGTTGCCGGATCGGAACGCGATCGGGATCTGCCTCGACATCCGCGCCTACTACGAGGAGGCCGGGCTCGAACTCGTCGACGGGCCGACACCCGGCGGCCGGTCCACGGAGTCGTGGTTCTACGAGAGCACCGAAGCCGGCAAGACGCTGATGGCTGCCCGAGCCGCACTCAAAGCGCAGGAGGCACCCTTCCCGCTCTGGTTCTACATGGCACCCGCCCACCGTTGACGATGCAGATCGATCCGAAGGAGCACGCATGACCGATCATCCGATACGCCTCGGGTTCCACTTCGATGTGATGTGCCCGTGGGCGTATCAGACGTCCAAGTGGATCCGGGAGGTCCGCGAGACCGTCCCGCTCGATATCGAGTGGCGGTTCTTCTCGCTCGAGGAGACCAACCGCGAGGACGGCAAGAAGCATCCGTGGGAGCGCGAGTGGTCCTACGGCTGGAGCATGATGCGCGTCGCCGCCATGCTGCGGCGCGGTTCGATGGACGACTGCGACCGGTTCTACGAGGCCGCTGGCCGGGCACTCCACGAGGAGTCCCGCAAGCCCCACCGGCCGGACGTCGCCGAGGAGATCTGCCGCGACCTGGGCCTCGATCCAGCGATCGTGCGCGCCGCGATCGACGACCCTACGACCCATGACGACGTCCACGCCGATCACGACGCCGTCGTCGGCCGCGGCGGCTTCGGCGTGCCGACGCTCGTGTTCGACGATGATCGCTACGTCTACGGGCCCGTCGTCGCACCTGCGCCGACCGGCCAGGACGCGCTCGATCTGTGGGACCTCACGGTCGCCTACAGCAGGGTGCCGTACCTCTACGAGCTCAAGACACCCAAGTCGGATGCGGACATGGTCCACATCGCCGGCGTGTTCCGTCCGTACTTCGAAGCCCGTGACTGGGAGAGCAGGGAGAAGCCCGCACGATGACCGCCCGAACGATGGCCGACTACCTCGCGGCCCACGAGCGACTGTTCGACACGTACGCCACCTTGTCGGCCGGGTTCACCGCCGACGACCTCGCCGTGCAGTCGCTGTGCCCCGACTGGGACGTCCGGGGTGTGGTCGCCCACGCACTCGGCGTCGAGACCGTCCTCGACGGATGGACCCCCTCGACCGAGACACCGCCACCGTTCGGGAAGATGGGCGACTTCGCCATCCGGGTGGCCGACCTGGATCCGGACGAGTTCGCCGCGGCGGTCGCCGGCGTCACGACATCCCGTCTGGACCATCTCCGTTCCCTCGACCCGGGCATCGTGGACGCGCCGTCGATCACGCCGACCGGTGTGAAGACCTACGGCGACTTCCTGCGCATCCGCGTGTTCGACCTGTGGGTCCACGCTCGCGACATCGCTCTCCCGCTCGGTCATTCGCTCGACCCCGGCGGGATCGGTGGCGAGCTGGCACTCGACGAGGTGGCCGGGGCGATCGGCTACATCGTCGGCAAGAAGGTCGGCCTTCCCGACGGTCGCTCAGCCGTCGTCCACGTCACCGGCGACGTCGAGCGCGATCTCGCGGTCGTCGTCGACGGCAAGGCCCGAGCCGTCGAGTTGGTCGACGATCCCGACGTCGAGATCACCGCCGACGTCGAGACCTTCGTCCTCCTCGCTGCCGGTCGAGTCGTTCCGCAGGAGCGCATCGACGATGGTCGGATCACCTGGTCGGGTGACGAAGAGTGGGGTGAGCGCATGGCCCGCAACCTCGCCTACACGATGTGACCGACCCTTCGCCGAGGGGAGCCGTGATGCTGCCCGTGGTCGGAGAGGTTCCCGCGCCGTCGAAACCACCTACCACCAACTGGCCGGTCAGCTCGAGGCCGAGGTCGTTCGGCGGCGTGCTCACGACCACCGTGAGCAGACGTCGCTGGATCGTGCACGTGGCGTCGGGTGCCTCGAACGTTTGCGGGAGCACGACGACTGCCCACCCGACGACCACTGCTGCTGCGACGAGCGTGCCGCCCATGACGAAGGCCCGGCAATTGCGTGGGTCGGCGAAGGCGATGGGGAGTGTCTCGAAGTGTCCGACCGGAGATCCTGGTGGCACCACGATCACGATTGCGAAATCCTCGGTCGGACGATGACCATTCGTTCACCGCCTGGGATCGCCAGCGCGGACTGCGCGCCTTCACGGCCCGCAGGCGGCTCGGCAGCGACCTGATCGTCGACCGGGCGCACGCCACCGGCCTCCCGATGCAGTACATCGGGGTCATTCCATCCGTTGAACTCAGGGGCGACAGAGCCATCAGCGCGACTGATCTCGGGCGGGAACACGGTCATCTCGCCGGTATCGACGACGATGATCGCCGCCTCCCGTCCGGCGCGAGCCACGGGTTGACCGCAGCGCAGGTGACCGGTGCCGACGGTTCGAACTTCGAGGTCGGTGTACGAGGCCGGACGTGATCGCGTTCTACCGCGAGCGGAAGCGACCCTTCTACCCGACGTTCGACACGCCCGAGAGCACATCAGCGATGGACCCGTCGATCCGGGCGCTCTTCGACGAGTACGGGCCGTTCTCCAACGCCAACGTTCCCCTGATGCAGGGCGGGAGCGTGCTTGGGAGCAGCCTCGGCAAGTGGGGCTTCCTGATACTGAACGCGATCATCGGGTACGCCGAGCTGCTCGCTGAGGAATGCGAGGACCTCGGCACCGAGGAGTTCCTGCCCGACCTCGGCAAGATCCAGTCGGCTGGTCAGCACCTGCTGACGCTCATCAGCGGGATCCTCGATCTGGCCAAGGTGGAGGCCGGACGCATGGACCTCTTCGTCGAAACTGTCGACATCGCGTCGATGCTCCGACGACGGCACGATCACGCTGGCTGTCACGCGCCGCACCGACCCGGCCGGGCATGGCACGGTCGAGTTCGCCGTCACTGACACCGGCATCGGGATGACCGTGGAGCAGCAGGCCAAGCTGTTCGAGGCGTTCTCGCAGGCGGACGTGTCGACCACGCGCAAGTACGGCGGCACGGGCCTCGGCCTCGCGCTCAGCCGCAGCTTCTGTCAGATGATGGGCGGCGACATCACGGTCACCAGCGAGTTCGGCATCGGTTCGACCTTCACCAGCACCCTTCCGGTCGCGTCTCACGCGTGATACATTCCGCCCATGAGTGACGTGACCATCCGGGATCTCCGCAACCACGGCGGCGAGGTGATCGACCGTGTGCTCTCGGGCGAGACCGTGGTCATCACACGCTCGGGCGTGCCGGTTGCAGAGTTGGTGCCGCTGCCACCTGAGGGCCTCGACGCTGCATCGCTGCTCGCCCGGTGGCGCAGCCTGCCGGCGATGGACGTCGCCGCGTTCCGAGCCGACATGGACCGAGTGCTGGACGCATCGCTGTGACCAGATCGCAATCTCGGCGCGCCGGTCATGCCGATGCCCGGGGGATTCTCGACACGAACACCGTCATCCTCCTCGACCGGCTCTCCGATGCGTCGGCGCTCCCCGAGCATCCGGAGATCACCACGATCACCCTCGCCGAGCTGTCGGTCGGTCCGCTCGTCGCCGACGATCAGCGTGAACGCGCCGTTCGCCAGGCCCACCTGCAGCTCGCCGAGTCGTCGTTCCGTGCGCTGCCGTTCGATGCCGCGGCCGCACGCCGATTCGGTTGGGTCGCCGCAAACCTCCGCCAAGCCGGCCGCAAGCCGGCGGCGAGGGCGTACGACGCGTTGATCGCTGCCGTGGCGCTGGCCAACGAGCTCCCGCTGTACACCGTCAATCCCGCCGACTTCCAGGACATCGACGGCCTCACCGTTCGTTCGGTGCCGCACCCCGACGCCGCCGACACGGCCTGACCGGAGATCGAACCGCCATGCCCAAGATCCTGATCGTCGAGGACAACGAGATGAACCGCGACATGCTGTCGCGACGGCTCGAACGACGCGGGTTCGAGGTGGTGATGGCCGTCGACGGCGGCGTGGCCATGGTCCGCAGCGAACTACCCGACCTGGTGCTGATGGACATGGGCCTGCCGGTGATGAACGGGTGGGAGGCCACGCAGGCGATCAGAGCCGACACGGCGACCGCACACCTGCCCGTGATCGCGCTCACAGCGCACTCCATGCCGGGTGACCGCGAGAAGGCGATGGAGACGCAGTGGAGTACCGTCTCGCTCAGCGTGGTGCGGGCATCACCAGGGGGTGTACCGACAAAAAACCCCTGGTAGATGCCCATTTAGGGCGTCGTGGAGCTGGGGGGAATCGAACCCCCGTCCATCAGCCGGTGTACGAACTTGCTACGACCATTCCCGGTGTTGACACTGACGCTGTGCCACCGACGGGTCGGCTGTCCGCTCGAGGCGGACCACGCTCAGTCTTTCCTGTGAGTCAGCGTTCTTTCTCGCCGTCAGCAGTCTTTCCTGCGGTCATCCCTCACTTCTGTTGCCGGGCTGTGATGGATTGGCCCCGTGCGACATTTCTGCTCACGATGACTCTTCGCTCACCTGGAAATCAGGCGGCGAGAGCGAACTGCTCATCGGCAATTCTT
>JBGSII010000201.1:0-13078 GCA_041742555.1 Ilumatobacteraceae bacterium | reverse complement strand
GCCGATTTGTCGGCGAGCGCCGCGGCGCACTGATCGCTCCCCGCCTCGGGCGACGACGGGTCGAGTCGGGCGTCAACCGCCAGGGGCGTACGTCGTAGAGGGGGCCACAGCAGCCTGCACCGGCGGCGCAGTCGGCGTTGGCAGTGTCGTCGTCGGCGGGACGGTGGTCGTGGGCGGCACGGTGGTCGTGGTGGTGGTGGTCGTTGTCGTGGTCGGGGGCACCCAATTCGGATCTGGGTAGTCGAAGATCATCGGCTGTGCCCCATAGGTCTCGGGTTCCTCGACACCATCGAACACGTAGATCATGTCGTTGATGTCGATCAGGTCCGGCAGATACTCGGCGATGTGCATCGGGTGGCGAACGCAACCGCGCGATGCGGGGTAGGCCGGCACGTTGCCGGCACCGTGGATGGCGATGCCGTAGTTGAAGTAGACCGGCTGGTACAGCCGGCCGAGCTTGGCGTTGCGCCACCCGTCCACCTTGCGCTCGAAGTGGTAGACGCCACCTGGGGTGATCGAGATGCCGCAGATGCCCTTCTCCTCGGTGGTGCCGTCGTCGAGGTCGATCTCCACCACATCGCACCACTCGACACCGGCACCCGAGGAGACGTGGCTGATCACGCGAGCCTGCCCGTTCTCGAAGAGCACCGACACCTGCTCGGGCAGGTAGACCTCCATGTGGGTGCCTCCCGGTGTTCGCCGTGGGGCCACACGGAAATCGGAGTTCATCTTGTCCCAGATGTCCGGTGTGACGATGCCTCGCATCTCCTCGCGCGGCGTTCCGAGCACGATCTTCTCGAACGCCCATACGGCGCGCAGCGTCGCTCCGCCGAAGATTCCGTCGATCGGGCCGGGATCGAACCGGCGGTCGGCGAGCGTTGACTGCACCGCTTCGACGTCGGCGCCGACCATGCCTTCTCCGAGGCTGTGCGCGAGCGGCGGCACCGTCGTGGTCGGCGACGCAACTGCGAGGGGAGCGGCTGTGGATGACGGTGAGACTGTGGTGGTGGTCGTCGCCGACGTGGTGGTCGACGCGACACCGGTCGACTTCTCTGCCCCAGCCGAGCCTTGCGTCGAGTATGACCAGTAGCCCAGCGTGGTCGCTGCGGCGGCACCGGCGAAGATGAAGTGGCGCCGGGTCAGCAGCGGCTCTCGACCATCGGCGTGATGGGAATGCGATCGCGCTCCGCGACGAGGGCTTTCCATGACCCACATACTACGTGGTGTCGTACGAAGTACCCGGGGCGATCGCGAAGTTTCGAGTGTGTTCTTCGTCCACGTCGCCCGAAGGGGCGGTCAACGCCCCACGAATGTGCCTTGCACGTTCACGGTCACATTGATCTCGGACTTACGCCACGTTTCACCGGTTGCAGTGTCGAGGCCGAGCCAGCCGACGAGCGTGTTCTGATCGGCGACGCTGAGGCGGGCGCACCCCTTGCTTGCGGGCGTCGTCGGCACGTTGTTCGCGCCGTGGATGGCTTGACCGAGATCGAAGTACAGCGGCTTGTACAAGTTGCCGTTGAGCGGATTGTCCACGCCCACGGGGTATTCGCTGCTGTCGTGCCAGCCGCCGTTGTCGAGTGCCGGGTTGAACCGGAACGCTTCGGCTCGGTCCTGGTCTCTCGTCTCGTAGCCCTCCGAACCGGTGGAGGTCGGAAAGACGAAGACCGTCTGTTCGCCGGCGCCGATGAACATGATCTGGCAGGTGCGATCGATCAAGACCCACCGCTCGGACTCGGTCGCGGTGGATGCCGGTGTCGGCAGTGAGGTCGCTGTGAACAACGCCGCCTGCTCGTTCGAACCCGGTGCCATGTCGGCAATCGTTGGCGTGAGCCCGAGTGCGAGCCGGGCGGCGCAGAGTCGCTGACCGGTGCGCGGCCCCGAGATGCCGTCGACGTCGAGATCGCCGATGCCGTACGCAGCGAACAGCTCGTTGAGTTTGGCCTGTTGGCGCTCGACGTTCGACACCGCTGCAAGTTCGAGAGCCTGCGCGTCGATGGGGGGTCGAGTCTGCCCATCGATGTCGTTGAGTTCATTGCCCGCACAGATGTCGATCAAGCCACCTGCGGGAACGACATCGAGCTGGCCGTTCTCGAACCACAGCGCACTGAGGTCAGCGACATCGTTGGCGATCGCGACCACCTCCAGCGCGGTGTCGGCCTCGGCTCGCACGACGCAATCGGGCGCGAAGACGTCGAGCGGTGGTTCCGTGGTCGTCGTTGTGGAGGTACTCGTCGTCGTCGAGGAGGTCGTCGTGGCCGGCAGCGTGGTGGTGGTGGTCGTGACAGGCATCGTCGACGGTACGAGCGCCTCCGCCGTTGCGCTGGGTGGGGCGGGCGAGCCGATGGTCGCATCGTTGCGGCTCGAAGCGACGCCATCGCCCACCGACTGGGTGGTCGCCGTGCAGGCCGCTGCGACGAGCGACGAGGCCACACCGATCACGATCAGTCGGAGCCGTCGAGCGTCAAGCTGTTTGTACGACACGACGTCGTAATATATCGCTGGCCGCTCGCAGGCAGGGCGCGAGTCGAGTGCTGTGACGCAGATCATTGCGACCGCGACGACTGAATCGATCACGCTGTTACTACAGTTCGTCGTAGCCGCATGGCGCGGCAGCTACATCCCCCTGAAAGAGGAAAAGTGCGTCACTCCCTTCGACTTGCCATTGTTCCTGTTGCCGTTGGAGCGCTTCTGCTCACTGCGTGCGGCAGCGACGATTCCACCAGCACCACCGACTCGACGGTCGCAACCGCTGGCGAGGCCACCGGTGACTTCAATGATGCTGACGTGATCTTCGCCCAAGGCATGATTCCCCACCATCAGCAGGCCGTCGAGATGGCGGCATTTGCACTCGCTCCCGAGGCCGCCGCCGGTCCGGAGATCGTGGCGCTTGCGACCGAGATCCAGGCAGCTCAAGATCCCGAGATCGTGCAAATGACGGCCTGGCTCCAAGGGTGGGGCCAGCCGATCGACATGCCCGGCATGGAGGGCATGGAAGGCATGGGCAGCGACGAGATGGAGGGCATGGAAGGCATGGAGAACATGGGCGGCATGGAGGGCATGATGTCTGCTGAGGACATGGCCAACCTGCAGTCGCTGTCCGGCCCCGATTTCGACACTGCCTGGGCAACGATGATGATCGCGCATCATGAAGGTGCGATCGCTCAAGCCCAAGCGGTCAAAGCGGCCGGCTCGAATCCGGAAGTGCTGGTACTCGCCGACGAGATCATCGCGGCACAACAGGCCGAGATCGATCAGATGCGAGCGCTGCTCGGCGGCTGACGTACCCCGCTGGTCGGCGGAGCGTCGACGGTGCGATCTGGGCTACGTACCTGCGTTGCCCAGATCGCGCCCCGACTCGTCGAACCACCAACAACGAACGGGGCCCACCCTCATGGCGGTGTTCGCGGCGCCGCCAACGGCGGACCCTGGCGCATTGAGCGCCTCGACGAACTCATAGCCCTCGTTGATCGGCAGGATGGTGAGCACGGTGGCGACGGCGTCGGCGGTCGTGGCGCTCGGCGCCACGACGATCACCGTTTGAGTTCCGAGCACGCGGTGCGCGGTCCGTGGATCGAAGAGGTTGCCACTTCGGCCCCCAGCGCGAACGACCACGGCACCGTCGGTCAACGTCAGCGTTCCGACGCGCCCCTGCAGCCGCGCACTGAGGCGCTCGAGCGGCACGTGCGTCGGGGTCGACCCGCGGTGGCGGATGTGATGGTTCGTCCACACCGTGAGCGCATCGAGATCGCACAGCCGCCACGCCGCATCCACCGCAGAGTCCAGGACGAACCCCGAGATGATTGCCCGGAGGTCGATGCCTCCACACGGTGTCACCTGACGTAGTCGGTGGCCGTCGAACCGATACGGCGCTCGGGCGATGTCCGTAGCGAGTTCGTGCAGCTCTCCGATGCTCGGTTGGCACCCGTCGAGGGCAGCGTGATCCCAAACCTGCCGGAGGCGATGGGTGCTGACGTTGAAGACCCCGTTGCTCAGCTCCTGCCAACGAAGTGCGACGGCGAGCAACTCGTCGAACTCGCTCGACGTCACTACCGACGGATCTCTTGTCCAACGACTCATCAAGCTGGCCGGGTCGGAGCGGCGGAACTCACCGGCCAAGCGGTCGAACTCATCGACGACGATGCGCTCGGCGCGTTGGGCACCCACCCGATCGCGGGCGTCGACGGCAACGTGCACCACCGACGACCCGGACAAGCCGTGCGGGACATCTGCCATCACGGTTCGCTCCGCCTTCGCCGGCCCGTCGGGGACTGCCGAGTCGGCATGAATGTCGACGGGGCCGGAACCCTGCGACGCGGAGACGTCATCCGTACCATACGACACACTGTAGTAGTCGTGTTGGACCGGATCGAAGCACCCGCGAAACAAGCCGAACTATGCGAACTCCTCGGCCGGCGATGCCGTCGCATCGGCAGGCACCGGGCCGAGCCGGAGGCGATCGACGACCAGGAACGACACCGCCCCGGCGACGACAGCAAGCGATACCCACTGGTTGAGACGCAGCCCGCCGAACTCGTGGGCAGGGTCGATTCGCAGGCCCTCGATCCAGAACCTGCCCGTGAAGTAGCCGGCGAGGTACACCGCGAACAGTCGCCCGGGTCGCAGAGGCGCACGCCGATCGATCAACAACAACGCGCCACACAACGCCAGGGTCCACACCGACTCGTAGAGAAACGTCGGGTGGAAGGTCGTCCCGGCGGCTGCGCCTGCGGGCAGGTGCCCCTCGGAGATCTCCAGCGCCCACGGCAGCGACGTCGCCCGACCGTAGAGCTCCTGATTCCACCAGTTGCCCCATCGGCCGATCGACTGCGCGAGCGGTATCGCCGGCGCCACCGCGGTGAGGACTGCGGCGGCATCGAGATGCCGCCGACGAACGACGATGACGCCGGCAACGAGCCCCCCGATCAGACCACCGGGGATCCCCAGCCCGCCTTTCCACACGAGTGGGATGCGTCCGAGGTCATCGCGGAACAGTTCCCAATCGGTCACGACGTGGTAGAGCCGTGCGCCGATGACACCACCGATGACGGCCCACAGTGCGATCGACTGCATGTCGTCGCTGGTTCCCGAGTGTGCGGCGACCAGTCGGCGACTCGCCAACCACGTCGCCGCGACCACGCCGAGGGCGATCATCAAGCCATAAGCGTTGATCTGGAGCGGTCCGACCCCCAGCGCGCCGGACGCCGGGCTGGGAATCGACGCGAGCAATTCGGGCATGACCCGAGCTTACTACGACATACTGTAGTATTTCGCTGGCTGGGTCAGGACGCCGCTGCAACGAGCCAGGCGGTGACCACCACGACGAAGCCGAGCACGATCGCTTCGGCGGTGACCGTCGAGCGCACGTGGGTGTGGAGCTCTACGTCGTCGGGGCGCCGTTCCAGCGCCGGCATGAGACGAAAGTGGTTGTAGACGCCGGCGGCGATCGCGATGGACGCAGCCGCAGACTTCAACAGCAACGTCTGACCCCATTGCGTCGAGGTCAGTTCACCGAACGAGTCGAGAACCGCGATCGCCATGATGACGCCGGCCACGACGACCGCTGCGAGCGCAACACTCGCAACGCTCGAGAACCGCACGACCAGTCCGAGCGCGTCCGTCGGCCGGCTGTGGCGGTACCGGCTCCACAGCACCACGGCCATCGCGACGACACCTCCCACCCAGACCGATCCTGCAACGACATGCACGCTGTTGGCAACGGCATGGAGGGGCCGGAAGCCCTTGGTGACGGTGTGACCGTCGAACCAGAACGACACCACCGCGACGGCGACGCCCACAAAAGCCAGCCATGACGTCCGGTCCGCTCGCCACCGACACATCTCGCCCTGGTCGATGTCGGCGGTCGGGATCACTTCGGCGCCATCACGATCGGCGACCGCAGTCGAGGACGCCGATCGACGAGCGGTGACAACTCGCCGTAGCGAAGGTTCGTTGCCGTCAGCAGGGTTCACACGACTGCGCGTCGGCGTTGGGCCCGCGGACCGCTCGGCGAACGCAAGGCCAGGGTCGAAGAAGCCGCCGTTGTCGCGATCAACGACGCTTCGACGTGCGCTCGTCGAGGCCGGGATCGGTTCGTCGCCCCAGAAGCTGACGTCTGCTCTCGGCGACGACGAATTCACTGCCGACGACAGGGACCGAGCAGGTCGCGCGGACTTGATCAGCGTTGTCGATGTGGCAAGTCCCACCGCGATTGCGATGCCGCCCACGATGCGCATCGCTGCAGCCAGACCGGCCGAGGACGACCACGCAGAGGTCAAGGCGTCGCCAGCGATTCGACTCACACCGAGATACTCGACGGTAGCGCCGACCGCGAGCGCCGCGCCGGCGACACGAACAGCGGTAACGAGCGCTCCGATCTCGCGTCGCGACCCGAACAACGTGGTCGCACCGAATACGAGAACACCAATCGCCAGCACGATCGCCGACAGCGCGATGATCCGACCGAACCTTGCGATCGACTCCCCGGGCCGCGAGTCGTCGACCTGGAGGAACTCGTCCATGGCCGCCATTTCCTCGGCCGTCATGTCGGGCATCTCGGACGCGCTCATCGCGGCCATCTCCTCCGCCGACATGCCCGACATGTCATCCGAAGCTGCGGCTGCGGTTGCGCCGACAGTGAACGAGAAGCTCCCCGAAATGGGGTGGGCGTCGCCGGCGCGAACGCTCCATCTCACCGCGACACGACCATCGGACAGGGCAGGATCGAACGCCAGACGAAAGGTCTTGCCGTCGGCGGTGGTCACCGAGGTCGGTTCGCGCACCTGTCCGGTCGAATCGAGCACGACGAAGCCGTCGCCCGCTTCCTCCGACACGTTTGTGAACCCGATGACGATCTCGCTGACCGGCTCTGCGACGACCGCGCCGTCGGCGGGATTGGAGCTGCCGAAACTCGTGTGCGCACTGACCGGGAGGCTGCCACCGGCGAGGCCGGTGACTGCGAGCAGCAGTCCGATCATCGCGCCGAGCAGCAGCGGTCGATGGCGACGAGAGCGTAGAGACGAGGCGGTGGAGACCGACATGGCGCTCCACCCTACGACGCTGTGTCGTGGATCAAACGTCGCGCGCCGGTCGGCGGGCGCGGCAAGCACCTCCGAGTGGGGCCTGCGGTCTGTGTCGAAGACGCCTACCCTGTGTTTGGTGTCCATCGGGCCGCGGGAAACCGCGACCGGTGCTGACACGTCGGATCACACGCATCGACGGTCGTCGAGATGGAGGAACAGCACGCATGAGTCGCCGACCAGACGGCACGCTTGAAGCAGACGTGATGGCAGCGTTGTGGGCGCTCGATCGTCCGGCATCGCCCAGTGACGTCATCGAGCAGATGCAGACCGACCTCGCGTACACCAGCATCGCCACGGTGCTCGGACGTCTGTGCGACAAGGGACTCGCCGAGCGCCAGCGCAGTGGTCGGGCCTACGTCTACCGTGCGTCGGAAACCGAGGCGGAATTGACCGCCCGCAAGATCCACTCGCTGCTCGATGCGACCAAGGATCGTGCGTCGGCGCTCGCCGGGTTCGCCAGCGGGCTCGAGCCGGCAGACGCCGCCAGCTTGGCGGCGCTGCTCAGCGACAACGAGTGATTCATTTCGTCGCACTCCCGCTGTTGGTCGCGCTGGCGACTGCACTGCTCGGCGGTCGCACCCTCGACCGTCTCGCTCCCACTTCGGCGACGCGGCTCAATGCCGTTCTTCTGATCGCGGTGCTCGTCGCCGCGGTGCCGACGTTCTGGATCCTCGCCTTCGGTGGGCTCGCACATCTCGGAGTACGCAGCTCGCTCGCGGACTGGTCTGTTCACCTCTTTCCCCACCAACCAATACTGAGCGCCGCGATTGGTGCGACGGCCGTGCTGCTTGCCGTAGCTGGGATCGCACGCATCGTCGCTGTCCTGGTGACCCATCAGCGCGTGCGTTGCACCGAGCGCTGCTCGTATCGCATCGTCGAAACGCCCGAGGTGTTCGCCTACACCCTTCCGGGTCCTGGCGGCACCATCGCAATCTCGCGCGGGCTGCGCCAAAGCCTCGCCGACGCCGAGTTCGACATCGTGCTGGCCCACGAGCGCTCCCATGCTCGCCACCGCCACGACCGCTTCCTGCTACTGGCCCTGCTGGTGGACGCAGCGGTGCCGGTGATGAAACCGGCCACGAACCAACTGCGGTTCCATCTCGAGCGGTGGGCCGACGAGGAAGCGGTACGAGACACCAGTGCGGACCGACGCACCGCGGCACGCACCATTGCGAAGGTTGCCCTTGCGAACTCGCCGGTTCCGGCCGGACTGGGGATCGCCACCCATGGCGTGGCCGCGCGAGCAAGTGCCTTGATCGACCCGCCGACAGCGCCCACCGTGATTCGCCGAGCTGCGATCGGGATCACGGTCGCGGTCACCGTGGCGTTGTCGCTCGTCCAGACCCATCACACGGTCGAGTTCACCCTGCACGCTCTGGTCTGAACTGACGGACTCCCCGGCCCGAAGCCCGTCAGTCCCCTGACCCTGCATCTCGTCGATCTCTCGACGCTGCGCCAGGATGATCTCGTCGGCAAGCTCGAGAACCCGCAAGTCGGTGAGCTCGGAGCGTTCGCTCGTCAGAATCGCGATCGAGTGATGAGGAATCATCGCCCGCATGTAGGACGTGTCCTGCACCGTCGTCTGGCTCCGGACCAGGAAGAGCGTGAACGCGAAGATCACCACGCTGGTGCCGAGGATGGCGGCGTTGACGATCTTGCTCTTGTACATGCCGAGCATGAACAACAACATGATGACCGCCATCGTCGAGCCCATCACGAACGCCATGTAGAAGCGGGTCTCGCTCCACTCCACGTGATCCCACTCGTAGGTGTTGAAGTACATCAGCACGAACATCGCCACCGTCGAGGTCGCAATCATGGCGCCGAATCGCCAGTACATCTTCTTCATCCGATCGTCGAGCTCTGGCTTGCCGCCACTGTCACCGTCGCCCGACGAGGCGTCGGTTTCGTCCAGTTCGTTCGATCCCGACGCCGGCGGTGGCTCATCGTGCTGGTCGTCGCGAACATTGGCGCCAATGGGACGGGCCGTGATTTCTTGGTCGGTCATGACATCCTCCTGTCGATCGAGCGAGTCGGACTGATCACCACTCGCGTTCGCTTCGTCAAAAGGGTGCTACCCGGATCGGCATCTACTAAACGGAGTAGTAACGCCGGTGTCGTCGATCAGGCAACTCGCATCGATGCCTGCACAACCGCAACTGCCGCTGTGGGTTGTGCTTGTCAGGTCGTGATCGTCACCTCGACGCGCATGCCCGCCTCCCAGTGGCCGGGCTCGTGGCATCCAATGATCGTTGATCCGGCCTCGTCGAAGGTCATGGTGACCTCGCCAGACGTACCGGGCTCGAGCACGAAATCGCCGTCCATGTCCGACATGTCCGAGGTGGGCATGTCCATCGTGCCGTCACCGTCCATGTCCATCTGTTCATCACCCATGTCCATGCCGTCCATGGCCGCCATCTCTTCGGCGTGGGCTTCCTGCTCGGACTCGTCACCGAAGATCGCCTCGTGCTGTACCGCACCATTGTTCGTGAACCTGAACGTCACGGGCTCACCAGCTTTGACCTCGACGGCCGTCGGTTCGAAGGCGATGTCGACCATCTCGATGTCGACGACATCTTCTTGCACCTGCCCTGGACCTCCAGTTGCCGAGTCGTCCGTGCGCGTGACTTGGTCCGACGCATCGTTGTCGTCAGCCCCGCACGCCGAGATGGTCAACCCCACTGCCGCCACCGCCGCAATCACTCTCACAAACCCGAACGACCTCATGGTGTCTCCACATCTCTGTCGTGCGTGCACCGATCGGCACACACTTCTACGATCCATATACGACAGATTGTAGTACTGGAGTCAAGAGCATCACACGAAGCTCGAGCTCGTTCAGCGGGTCGTGTCACTCTCGACCTTGTCGATCGGTGGAGTGAGGGCGTCGTCGAACAATCACGTTCGGACCGCCAGGCCGTCGTTGGGCCCTCAGGTGACGACGACGGTCGTCCCGATGGTGGCGAACTCCCACATGAACGCCGCGTCGAGCGGATGCTGGCGCTGGCAACCACCCGACAGGCGAGTGCCCAGTTCGTCGGTGGTCTGATAGGGCGAGTCGTCGGCGACGCTCAGCGGAATCGAGTGGAATCCGAGCGCACCGATCTCGGTCTTGTACCACCTGATCATCTGGGGAAGCCATGCCTTGCCGTTCCATGCCGTCGACATCTCCGAGCGGCTGTACACCTGATGGGTGCCCGGCACTTCATTGCCGTACTGCGAGCCCGACACGAGCCACGAACGAATGATCGCGCCGTCGTCGCCGACGGCCCACGCACGTTGCCCGGCGCGGTCGTACACCACTCGGCGTCCGGTCCCGGAATTGTCCGGTAGCGGCGGCGCGTCATCGCCGGCCGACGCCACCGGCGACAGCGTCACCCCCCACAGATCAGTCGCTCCGGCGGCTGGGGGCGGCGTCCGCACGACCAGCGATTCCTCGTCGGGCCAGATGTCCAAGGCGATGGCGCTCTCACGCCCGACGACACCATCGACGAAAAGATTCTCGACCGTCTGGAACGCAACGACTGCGGCTGCGGTCGCTTGATCGAACTCACCGGACAAGTTGCCACCGAATACGCCGGCAACCGACAGCGCCTCTTGCAAACAGCGGACACCGTCACCGCTGGCCCCCAAACGCAACGACAGCGCCCCGATCGTGCACCCACCATCCGCTCGCTCCTGCTCGATCGCAGTGGACGCTTCCTGAGCGTTCTGGGCCGGATCCGCGATCGCCAGATCGCGAGGCTCGACGGCCGCCGGGTTCGGCTCGGACGGGGCGATCGTCGTGGACACCATCGACGCCGCTGCGCTGGGAACAGCGCGTGGGCCCTCACCGGTGACGTAGGCACCCAAGCCGGCAGCTCCCAGGATTCCCACGGCAGCGATGCTCAGCGCGACTTGTCGTCGGCGTTGCTGGTCGGGTTCGGCGACGAGAGTTGGCTGATCGGTGGGTTCAGGCATGGTCGAATCGAGCGGGCGTTCGGGGTTCGGGGTTCGGGGTTCGAGCGCACGCTATCGGGATGTCCGACACTGTGTAGCAGTCGAGCTTCAGGCCGGCTTCCACTGTGAGCCGTGAAAGGGCGGTCCATTGCTCCGGCCTCGACGGCGACGAGAATGCCTTCGGTCTGGCAGTACTTGTAGAACGACCACAACGTCGACAGCCGCCCTCCGATCGTGGACGCCATCCGGCCCTCCGGTGACGACGTCTCACTGCACCGCGAGCGAGTTGCCGACGTCTGCTTCTTGGCGTTCCAGCGTCTGCCGACGGTGACGAGCGGTGAACCAGACGGCGACCGCCATCACGATCGCGACATCGGCGAACCCTGCAATCGACGCCCATGGCAGATCGATGTCACCGGCCTCCACATTGTTGTAGAAGGCGCCGAGCGGTGTCAGCAGCGGCCACAGCACCAAGATGTTCGACACCAACCGGAATGCGATTGCGTAGACCACGCCGAGCCCGAACAGGAACACCAACTCGTCGGCGGGCATCCCGTAGCCGACGTGATAGAGCGAATACAGCACCGCCGCGCCAAGCACTGCCAGACCAGGTCCGAAGCTCGCCTCGAGACGACCCTGGATGAACCCGCGGAAGAACACCGCCTCGAAGAACCCGACCACGAGACTCATCACCAGCAGCGGCACCCAATCCACAGGCTCTGGCAACTCATAGCCCCACAACGTCATCGCGAACTGCACGCCGGCCAATACGACGCCGATCCTCACCGTCGACCGCCACCGCTCCACCGTCAGACCCAACGCCGACAACGGCTCGCCACGGTGCCACACAACCCACCACAGCGGTCCGATCACACCGGCGACCAGGCCGACGGCGAACCCCAAAAACAACCCGGCCACTCGGTCGGTCGTGAACACCTCGAACGCGGTCCAGAACGACAAGACCACTGCAGCCCATAACAGGCCTACCGCGATCAGGTCACCGCGATCTACCTCTGGCGCAGCTTCCGCCGGAACACGGGCGAACGGAACCAGCGTCCAGATGGCTACGGCTGCCGCCGGCACGACGACACCCCACACGGCGAGATCGACGGCATCGAGCAGCAACAACGACGCCACTGCAAACCCGAACCACAACCACCCGGCCCGGTGCAGTGATTCGTCCGAACGGCCAACACCACCTGCCGCTGCGGCGACACCTGACCGTTGGGCTTTCCGCGTGTACAGCGACATCGAATCACCTCCGCGACGAACTGTTCCGATGAAGGCCACAATCGCGCCGACCGCCCGAGCGACACAGGGCCACAAGTCCCACCCGGACCTGCACAATCACCACTGCTGCCCCGATCCAGTCGTCTCCAGCACGCCGCCCTTCCACCACGCGATATTCCCAGTCCGAAGCGGTCGGCGCCGCGCTGAACTTCCGGCGAACTGTGCGGGCTTGAGGCGCGATCGGGCCACCGCATAATCACTGTGAGTAGCAGCGGGCCGAGCGGAGGCAATGACCCATCCGGGAACGGCACCTGCCGCTCGGGTAGACCCGCTTGGTATCAGCCGGCTTCGACGACTGCGCCGTAGCGCTGCTGTGCGGCCTGTGCTGAGGTACCGAGGAGTTCGCCGATGCGCTGCCACGACACGCTCTTCGCCCGCGCCGCAGTGACGGCGTCGACGATCTGACGTTCGCTACGCGCTCGTGCGAGCGCGGCACGTTCGAGCAAGTACTCCTCGACCGAGCGCTCGTCGGCGGGGTCGGGTTCGTAGTCCTCGAACCGCTTGGCAAGTTCGTCGGCGTGGTCGAGGATCTCTTGGATTGAGCGGGGCATGTCAGGTCTCCAGGAACTTGGGTCGAGCGGCCATGGCGTGGACGATGAACTCGACACCCTCGGCGGCGGTGACGTCGATCTCGAGCATGCGGCCGGCGGTGTCGGCACCTACCAGCATGTCCAAGTCGTCGAGGTCGAACACTCTGATCGGGTGTCGGTAGGCGTGGAGCATGTCGTCGTCTGTGATCCCGTGCTTGCGAGCGCTCGCCAAGATCA